>NZ_JAKDKW010000075.1 GCF_030453185.1 Yaniella sp.
CATGATGCTCGACGGCGAGCAGTGGGATGAACTCGGCGAAATGAAAGTTGACTAGGTTCCGTTATGACACAGTCTAGTGACGGAACCGTTGCCGCCCTGAGTCCTCTCGACGACAGTGCATTCACTCGAGTCTTGGTGGTCGTAGCGCATCCGGACGATGCAGAGTACGGCACTTCGGCTGCCGTGTCGATGTGGAGCGAACGCGGTATCGAAGTGGGCTATTTGCTGGTCACAGCCGGTGAAGCCGGTATGCAACGGCCGCCGATCGAGGCTCGAAAGATACGTGCCGCTGAACAACGCGAGGCGTGCGATATCGTCGGCGTCGAGCACCTGACCATCCTGGACTTTCCTGACGGGCTGGTTGAATACGGCATCGAACTCCGGAAGGCTATCGCCCGTGAGATTCGGGCGTTTCAACCCGATGTCGTCGTGAGCGGAGCAGGTCAGTTGCAGGTGGACTGGGGACTGGATCACGCAGATCACCGGGCAGTGGGACTGGCAACCATTGATGCAGTTCGGGACGCCGGCAACCAATGGTTATTCACCGAACAGTTCCACGAGGGCCTGACCACCTGGGAAGCACAGACGACGTTGCTCACCGGCACGAAACCCACCCACTTTGTCGAGGTCTCACAGACTGGTGTCGATAAAGCGGTCGCGTCACTAGCAGCGCATAAAGAGTATCTTGCGGACATCCCAGACCATCCTGCACCGGCAGACTTCGTACCTCAGATGCTTGCCGATGCGGGACGGTCCGCGGGCGTGGACTACGCCATGGCGTTCGCGAAATACTAACACTCGTACACTTCTCTATCCTGTGATCGGGACTATTCCCGAAGGGAGTCTCCGATCATGGATAGGGATGTCAGCAGGGCTTCGCGTCCACGTTCGCCACGGTAGGTTGTCAGCAGATCCACGAGTTGTTCTGTGATGAGCATCAGCGTCGCTCGCGAGGTACGCATGAGCTCGTCCTGGAACGAGTCCGTGGTGGGCGGGACCACCAACGCCACATCCGCTGTTTCTGTCACCGCTGAACCGGCGAACGAGGTCATAGCGATCACTTGCGCGCCACCACGTTTGGCTGCGTGCATCGTATCCAGGGTGGCTTTGTTTGCGCCCGAACCGGAGTAACAGAAGCACACCGACCCACTTCCGAGTTGGCGAGCGGTGATCTGCTCGGTCACTGGATCGAGCTGCATTTCTGCAGAGCGCCCGGCCGAATTAAGCCGCTGCACCAGATCGAGTCCGAGCGGACTTGATAAACCGTGCGCGACGACGAGCACACGGCCTGCCTCATCGAGTGCGCGAATGCATTCGTGTAAGAGTTCTTCGGTCAACGCGGAACTTGCGGTGGCCAGCGTCGAGCTGTAATTCGTTATCCTCGTCCGAAGCTGTCCAAGCATTGATGATGCTTCGCTCCCGGATGCAATATCGACCGGCTGGTCCAGTGCCATCTCGTGTACGAGGGCCACCCGTAGCTGGGGGAAGCCATCGTAGCCCAATGACTGGGCAGCACGAATCACAGTCGTTCGTCCGACACCAACGTGTTCGGCTAGCTCCTGCGCGGTCCCTTCGGCTGCTGCTGCGCGGTCGGCCATAATGGCTTCGACAACACGACGCTGATTTGGTTGCAGGGAGGGGACGAGTGAAGCCATTCGCGCAGACGGAGGGGTATCAGACGTTTGTTGCCACAGCACGGGCACGACCACCTTCCATGATCCGACGGCGGATGGCTCCAGAGACGGCATCGATCAGCATGGTCACCACGACCACGACAATCAAGAGCATGCCAACGGTGGGCCATTCCCGGTAGTTCGTATAATTGGCCAGCATACTGCCAACACCGCCGGCACCGATCAGGCCGAGTACGGCTGAGGTTCGGATGTTGATTTCGAACCGGTAGAGAGCAAATGAGATCAGTGATGGTGCAGCCGCTGGCCACAGGGCCCAGCGAGTGACCTCAGCGACGTTGCCCCCGGCAGCGCGCACAGCTTCTGTGGTTCCTTTCGGCAGGGATTCGATGGTCTCGTAGACCCATTTGCTCTGCTGTCCAACACCCGAAATGGCGAGTGCCAGCGCGCCGGTGAATGGTGTCAGGCCGGTGACGGTGAGCAAGATAATCGCGATAATGACTTCCGGAAACGCCCGGATGACAGCGAAGATCATTCGCAAGGGAATGCGCAACCATCTCGGTCCGACTCCCAGGGCGGCAAGCATTCCCAGTGGGATCGATACGAGGACACACAGGATAGCTCCGATCCAGGCCATGGAGATCGACCGCCACATTTCAAACAGTGCCCGCGGCAGCCTGGACCAATCTGGGGATGCGAACATGAGTTGCAGATAGTGCCAGACCTGGCCTGGTACAGCGGGCAAATCGCTCCAGGAAATCTGGAGGGTACCCGTGGCAATGAGAATCACGAGGCCCGCAGCAAAGGCAAATGCCGTGGTCCAGTGTTTGGAGGGCTGCTTCGGCACCTGAGTCCCTGCAGTATCTTGTTCTGAACGCTCAGCGGTGGACAAAACGGATGTCACACGAGCCTCTTTCGAATGAAGTTGGACAGGAGCTCAATGGCGATCACTACGACGAGGATCTCAAGGATGATGATGGATACATCCGAATAAGCGTAGAACGCCCGGCGCTCATCGAGCAGCCGTCCAATACCGCCGGCGCCGACGATACCAAGGATGGCGGAGATGCGTACGTTGAGTTCCAGCGTATAGAGCCATTGGTTGGCAAATAACGGCCAGGTTTGCGCCAATGCTGTACTTCGGTTGATCTGTGTTTGAGTGCCGCCGGCCGCGCGGCCGGCCTCCATGTAAGAGTGGTCAGCAGAGTCGATAGCTTCAGAAACGAGCTTGACCACGATGCCAATATTGAACAGAAATAAAGTCAGCACACCGGGTAACGCCCCGACGCCGACCATGGCGACCAACACGGTTGCATACACCAGGTCCGGGACAGCTCGGATGACGTTGATCATCGTACGTACGATGCTCCGAGTAAGACCATCGGGATTCGTGGGTTTCGCAGCCCAGAGGGTCAGCGAAATCGAGACGACAGCCGATGCCGCAGCACCAACCAGTGCCATTTGCAGGGTTTCAACCATGGGGCGCCACGTGCGCGGTAGGAAGTCGAAGTTCGGTTGCAGCATCTGCAGCATTTTGCTGTACCCGTTGTGCCAGTTATGCACGATCGAGGCCAGGTCAATATTGATGCCGCCAATCGCCGGGATCGTCGTCGCGATCGTGAAAAGCAGCAGTGCTGAGATACCTACCAGGGTGCGCCAGAGCTGGCGTGACTTGGGTGGAATGCGCGCTGCGATATCGTCGGTGGTATCGGTTAGTGCCGTAGTCGTGGTCATGGTCAGTTCCCCAAAAGATCTCGAGCCTGGATGGGGCGACCATAGACTTCTTCAAAGTCCTTGTCGGTGGCATTCTGGACCGGGCCATCGTAGACCAGCCGCCCGTCACGTAGACCAATCAATCTGGTGGTGTACTGTTTGGCCAGATCGATCAGGTGCAGATTGATCAATACCGTAAGACCATATTGCTGGTTGATACGGCGCAGATCACCCATCACCGCATGCGAGGTTGGCGGGTCAAGACTGGCCACAGGCTCATCAGCGAGCATGACACTGGGTTCCTGCGAGAGGGCACGGGCGATTGCGACGCGTTGTTTCTGTCCGCCAGATAATGCCCCCGCTCGGGTCCAAACCGTCTCGAGTATCCCCACTGAGTCGAGTGCACCCAGTGCAATATTCCGATCATGTTTGGTAGGCAGATCCAAGAGTGTGCGCCACAGTGGCAGATGGGCAAACCGCCCGACGAGGACGTTATGCAGAACATCGGTGCGCTCAGCGAGGTTGAACCCTTGGAAAATCATGCCGATCTGGCCGCGTACGTCACGAAGGGCCCGCCCGCTCAGTGCGTTGACCTGATGCGGACCCACCGTGACGACGCCCTGAGTTGCGGCCACGAGGCCGTTGATAGTGCGGATCAGCGTGGATTTGCCGGACCCTGACAAACCGATGATCGAGACCATTTCACCGGGTTCGATCCGTAGTGACACGTCGGATAACGCGCGTGTGCCGTTCGGGTACGTCACTGAGACATGGTCGAGTTCGACTTGCCAGGATGCTGATCCGGCTACGTTGACGGTCTGCGGTGACTGATTTTCGGTGTGCATGATGGCCTCCAACATGAGCTTTAGTTTGCGAACATTTCGAGGATTTCGCCGTAGCGGGCGATTTCCTCCTCGCCGGTCTCTGCGGTCCAGTCGGACAGTCCGACGAGGTCGTACATGACGTCGGCGGCTTCGTCTGAGGACCCTGCATAGTCATCCATGAGGGTGGTGAGTTCTGCGACGAGGTCGTCCGGCAGTGTATTGGCGGCAGCGACACCACCGTTTGGAATCATTTCCGTATAGGTAAAGGCCACCACGTTCTCGGCAGCGTCCGGGGCTTCCTTCACGATTGAATCGCGGGCATCCCAATAGCCGAAGCTTATTTCGGCGTCATCGTTGTGGACGGCCAACACCGCGTTGTTATTGCCTTCGACCGGGACCTGCGTAATATCGTTATCAACATCAATACCGGCATCTTGCATCGCGACTACCGGGTACTGGTAGCCCGCCGGCGAAGTCGCGGCCTGCAGGGCGATTTCGGTACCCGCATCAATGTTCTCCAGCGCTTCAGTACCAACGGGCCCATCCCCGGTGGCTACGTCGCCAGCGGTTTCAAGGCCATTGCAGTAAGCCATTTCGGTGCCGGCGGCATCGTATGTTGCCATTACCGGTTCATCGTCACAGTATGTATCTGGGTTATTTGTGTAACCGACTGCTGCGTAGGAGGTCGCGCCGAACCGAACGTCGCGCAGGATCAGTTCTGCATCGTGTTGCTCGACTGCGTTGTAGAGGGAGCCAGCGTCAGTAATCACGACGTCGGCCTGGTCCGCTCCGAGAGCTTCGACAGTCGCTGCATAATCATTGGCGACCACACCTTCAACGTCGATGCCAAGGTTGTCGGAGAGATACGAGGTCAACGGGTCAAGCGCTTCGGCGAGGTCTTCACCTTCGGTGGAAGGAACCAGGGACAGGGTGATGGCTTCGGGCCAGTCGCCATCGGCGGCGTCGGCTTCTGCGCTGGAATCGCCGGAACAGCCCGACAACAGGAGAACGGAGACGGCAAGCATGCTGATGGTGGCCAGAGGGGTTTTACGCATGGGTATGTTACCTTTCAGAAAATGTGGAAACTGTGTCGGAGTGGTTAGCCGCCTGAGCAGCCCAGGTCTGAATATCGGATGCGAGGTGTTCCAGTGATGCACCGCGCATCGTGACCGGCGCGGTGGACGTCATCGCAGTAGCACCGACCAGAGCCGTGTCGGCTCCAAGCTGGAGCGCTGGTGCAAGGTCATACTCGGCGATGTCACCAATCGCCAGTACGGGTCCGCGGTCAAGGGCGCTTTCGACAATGTTGTAGAGCCCTGCCGGTTTGCCGACATTGAAATGCTGCTCGTCGAAACGGTCTTGAACATTCCAATTGGCAAGTACCCGGTCGACGCCTTCGCCCGGTGCGTTTGTCGCAAGTACCAGGTGGGCATACTGACCGAGTGCTGATAATACAGCTTTCAATTCGGGCATCGATTCAACCGGGGCCTGTGCAGTGCCGAGCTGTGCGCGACTATTGGTATAAGCCGCAGCCATTATCGCTTCAGGAACCCCGTCAGCGGCCCCCAGTGATGCAACGATATTGTAGCCATCACGAAAATCTGTCGCGCCGTTGTCATAGCGCACAAGCTCTGCTTCGACCCGCTGGAGAAACCCGGGGGCCGCCGCCGGCGCAAGGAGCCGCGCATATGCGAGTACCGGGCCGTGGCCAATAGCTAGTGTTCCATCAAAGTCGAAAATAATGCTTGGTGTCACGCAGGGTCCTTTAGGGAAAGAAGTTTTGGACGATGCGTCCACCGTAAGAGGCCGTTATGAACGGTATGACCACTATTGTGTAAACAGTGCATGACTGATCGGTAAAGATCCTGTTCAAGGGTGCAACGTAGAAACCACAAAAAACTCCACCGCACCTGGTCGTAACCGGTGCGGTGGAGTTTTTGTACTTGGGAGTGCTACCCCTTATGCAGGCCCAGTGCGTGTGGCTGTTGGAATTCTCGCAGACCAATCGTGCCCATCTCGCGGCCCATACCGGATTGTTTGATGCCGCCGAATGGTGCTCGCTGATCTAGGCTCGGGGCGCCGTGCGTGTTGTGGAAGACGTAGCCGGCCTCAAGTCGAGCACCCACCTCTTTGGCGGTTTGCTCATTGGCGGTCCACACACTGTTGCAGAGTCCGTATGGGGTGTCGTTCACCATGCGGATCCCCTCTTCGACGTCGTCAAAACTGATGATCGGAATGGTTGGGCCGAACTGTTCCTCGGTGACCACTCGCAGCTCTGGGTCAGGGTCAATGATCAACGAAGGTCGCACAAAGTTACCGCCGGCCCACGCCCCGGTTGGTATCTCACCGAATTCGTGGACCTCGGCACCGGAGTCCTTGGCCTCTTGGACGAGTTCGTTGACGTATTCCAGTTGGCTTCGTTGATGCAGCGGTCCCATGGTGGTTTCGGGATCGCTGGCGGGGCCAAGTTTTACCTGCTCGAGTCTCGCGGTCAGTTCATCGATGAGCTCCTGCTTCTTGCTGGCGTGTACGTAGATCCGCTTGGCGTTCATACAGATTTGTCCGGTGGAACCATAGATTCCCCCGAAGAGGGCGTCCATATTTTCTGTCGTAAACTCTGCGTCTTGCAGTATCAGCACGGCGTCATTTCCACCCAGTTCGAGCAGAACATTGGTCAGCGTTTCTGCCGCCATGGACATAATGCGTTTGCCGCCGTTGACTGAACCGGTGAAACATACCTTGGCGACGTCGGTATTCGACACCAGTGCGCTGCCAATCTCGGCGTCTTCGCCAGTCACCACGTTGAGTACTCCTGCCGGTAGTTTTTCGGCCATGCGTTGTACCGCTCGAGTAATGGCCAGTGGAGCTGAGGGTGGTGGCTTGACGATCACGGTGTTACCCGCCATGAGCGCATAGGGCATTGATGCTCCCAGGATGGCGATCGGCCAATTGAACGGAACAATGACGGTGACCACACCCATTGGCTTATGCGTGACCAGGGTTTCAGTGGGTGGCCCGGGCAGTGTATCTACGGCATCTACCTGATCTGCTAGCCCACAGGCCAGTTCGGTTCGCTGGGCCAAGCCCATCAGGTCGAAGGTGGACTCCCCTACGACTTTGCCGTTTTCTCCTGACAACAGTGCTGCTTCTGTTTCAGCGTTGTTCATCACGGTTTCGGAGGCAGCGAGCAACATTTCGGCTCGGCGCTTTGGCGGGGTGGCGGCCCATTCTGGGAAAGCGGCTTTGGCCGCCGCTACCGCTTCCAGAGCCTGGTTCGCGGTGGCGGATGCGGCCTCGCCGATCAGGTCGGAGGGTTTGGCCGGATTCATAACGCGCATAGTCGCGGTGGTCGTATATTCGTGGCCGCCGTAGTAGAGCGGGGTCGTCAGTATTTGCGTTGCCATGGTCTTTATACCTGTCCTTGTTTACGCCAGGTGCCTTCATAAGACTCCCGTACTTCGGTTGAGTAGGGCACCGGCGAGACGGTGACTCCTACTGCCAGTTGCTGGTGACGCTCGACGGTCGTCTTGTGGCTGCCGCCGTCGGGCTCTCCCCACACCACGCTGAGTCGTGCGCCCGGTTGGATTTGTGGATCGATGATGGCCAGTGAGAGTGCGGTGCGTTCATTTGCCGAATAGCCGGCGAACATGGACAGCCCCACCACGTTGCCGTCGCGGTCGATGACTGAGTCAAAATTCGATGAACCATAGTTGGCGTTTGGTAAATCGAAAAACTTATACGGCAGTTCCGCTGTGCCATATATAGAGGAGTGGATGCGGACCATGTCTCCGCTGTCCCACGCCAGCGTGACTTTGCGACGTTGCAGCGCTGGGTCCATGGCTTCCAATGCCTGCCGGCCGATGAATTCGTGGTCGTATCGAATGAAGCCGCCATAGCCGAGCTCCCACGGGGTGGTGTAATAATCTTCGATCTTGTCGGAGACGAATGACCCGGCAATGGTGTTATTGGCTTCGTAGGAGTCGGTGCTCAACCAGTTGCGGTAGTCGGCAAGCATGTCGTCCCCGGTGTAAATTGCGGGCAACGGGGACGGGATCCAACCGGACTCTAACGTATTGGAGGAGTATGCCCGCGCTCCCACGGCTTTCAGCCCAAATTCTTGGCCGGCTTCCATGATGATTTCGCGCACCTTGTCGTAGTCCGCATATGGGCCCCACAGTTCCAGTCCCGGCGCACCGGCCATGCCATGCCGCAGTGTGCTCACCGTCAGTTCACCAACGTTGAGGGTGCCCATGTGAAAGAACTTCAGCTGCTCTACCGGCCCGCCATGAAGTTTTTCAATAACGTCCCATGCTCTGGGTCCTTGTATTTGGAGGCGCCAGCGTTCGCGATGTACAGCCTTGCCCATCGGGCGAGACGGCGATCGTCGGTCGGCTGTCAGCTCAACGTCATAGTCGCCGTACCGAGCATGGAACATCAACCAGTTGGTTACGGGTGCGCGTCCAACGTAAGTGTATTGGTCTTGTTCTTCGTGGAAGACGATCCCGTCACCGATGATATGCCCGGCCGGTGTGACCGCGACATATTGCTTAGCGCGATTGACCGGAAAGTTCTCGAATGAATTGATCGCTGTATAGGACAAGAGTTTGTGGGCATCTGGCCCCCGGATGATCAGATTATCCATATGGGGGGTCTGGTCAAAAAGTACTGCCGTCTCGCGCCAGGCCATGACTTCGTCGCGCCAGTTCGTGAATTCTGGTGCGACCACCGGGTAAATATAGGCGCCCGTTGGCATATTCCGCATGAGCTCAACCGGGTTCTCGGCCCCATTGAGTAGGTCTTGGAGTGAGCCGACGGGGGCTGCTGATTGACTGGGATGTGCGATAACGCGCTCCTCTGATAAACATCGCTTCTGGTTGCAAAAGCACCACGACGCAACCTGTTGTGCCGTGCGTCACAATTATGAGCATAGTGACGATTCGAATATTTGACAACGAAATTGTTAGCAATGTCGGCGTCGGCTACTGAGTGCGCGCTGAATACCTGCTGGACGCAGCACTCAGTATCCTCTGATAATCTCGCCGAGAATCACGATTTCAATGTAAGGAAGTGCCTGAAATGCCGAAGAAGTTGCTTTTGAGCCTTGCCGCAGCCGCTGCGGCCCTCACCCTGGCAGCATGCGGAGCAGACGGTGAGGAAGACACCAAGGACGAAGCCGCACAAAGCCAAGAGCAGGGTCAGGAAGAAATGCCTGAACCAGATCTCGAAGGCATCCCCGATGTCGTGGCCGAGATCGATGGCGAAGAGATCTCTGGTGACGAATTCTCGAAGAATTACGAAGCGCAGTTCCAGCAGCTGTCGATGCAATCACAAATGACCGGTGAAGAACCGGATCAAGAAGAAATCAAGCAGCAGGCACTGGAGATGATGATCAACAGTGAATTGCTCGTCAACGAAGCCGATGAGGAGGGCTACACTGCCTCCGACGAGGACGTCGATGAGTACCTGGCCACCATGGCTGAAGAAAATGGCATGGACTCCTCGGACGACCTGGTGAAGCAGTTTGAAGAACAGGGCCTGGATGAAGAACGCGTTCGCGAGGACATTCGCAAGGAAGTCCTGATGGAACAGGTCATCGAGACCGTCGATGCTGAAGAACCGTCAGAAGAAGACCTGAAAGAAATGTATGACATGCAGGTCGAACAGCTTGAGGCCATGAACGAGCAGATGGAAGAGGACCAGCAGCAAGAGGTTCCGGAATTCGACGAGTTGAAACCTGACCTCGAGGAGCAGGCTGCTCAGCAGAAAGAAAATGAAGCAGTCGCGGCTCACCTAGAGGGCCTGCGTGAGGACGCTGATATCGAAACCCATATCTAAACTGACCAGCACGTCAGACTCGTCGCATTAAGGCAATTCGGCCGCGATGTATGGATAACGTTCCGTACATCGCGGCCGAAGCCATTAATGGAGTCTTATTCTTGGTCCATCTGCTCTTGACCCATCTGAGAAACAATTTCGTTACGGACTGCTTCGATCTGCTCTTGGGCCAGCCCGAACTGGTGGTCGGAACCAAAGTCGAGCACAATACCGGCGTCGGTAACTGACTGAATGATTGCCGAGCCCGGAACAACGCTTACGTGTGGGGCAGCTTCGGTGAAATCTTCTGGGATACCTTCTGGATCGGTGAACAGGGGCATCACTGGATTGCCGTCGGTATCCTGCAACATCAGTGGGCTAACCGAGCCATCTTCGCCGGCTTGGTCCACGGATGGGAAAACCACCTGTGCATTCAGGAAGGCATTGACGACTTCCACAACATGTTCATTGCTGGTTTCACCTGCAGTAGCGGTGATCAGCTTTTCTCGTAGGTCAGTCTGCTCAGGAAATGCTGCGTCCTGTGTCATCTCAATACCTCAAAATTCTTTCATCGGGGACCTGCTGTCCACAGGCATAACGCCCTCCACGGTACGCAATACAAGGCCTCGTGTGAAATCATCGATGCACGGCGAACTTGTGAACCCCACTCAAGTCTGAGCGACTCAGGATTTCGCGCTGTGCAATCGAGTTTGGGTCGCGGCAAGAATTATCAAGACGACGGCGTTCAGCAGGCACACGGCATGCAAGTTGTCCTGCAAACCAAGGAAGTGCAACCGCACACCCAAGGCTAAACGTCTAACCGTGTATACCCCATTAACACATGTACGCCAGTCCTAAGGTTCGCCCCTGTCCCTGCCAACCTCGTCGTCGATGGACACCACTAATACCGCCGCCACGGTCGCTAACGTCGCTGCTTTG
>NZ_JAKDKW010000148.1 GCF_030453185.1 Yaniella sp.
CCATGTACTCTTTGCAGTTTGGCGCCATCACCGCAACGGCTTCGCGAGATGCAACGCCCACTCCAGTCAGAGCATGTGCGAACCGGTTGGCCTGTGTTTCCAGCTGGTTATATGTCAGTTCCCCGCGGTCGTCGACAAGTGCCCTGCGGTCACCGTATGCCTTGGCTGCTCTCGTGGGGATATCACCCACTGATGTGCGGCGTGCCAGTGCGTGGTCCAGTTCAAACCCCTCGAGGGACTCTGGATTGTCGATATTAAAGATTGGGAATTTCATGCGCGTTGTTATCTCCTAGAGGCAGCCGAAAAGTAATGTGACCTACGTCATCATACTTGGCTGAGCTGGAGTTATCCGTCTGTTTTCAATCCCATGCGGGCAAACAGTCGGGCAGCCCCTGCTCGGGCGCTCTGGGCGATGACTTCCCCACTGTCGGGGTCGCCGTGCAGCAACGACTTCGCCAGCCCTTTGGCTTGTGCGCTGGCAATGTGTGCCGGCAGCGGGGGTGTATTGGGGTCCGTTTTGACGCTCAAGATCACGGGCCGGTCTGCGGCAAAAGCCTGGTCCCAAGCCGCTTCTATATCGTCGGGATCATCGACCCGAATACCTTTGAAACCCAGCAGGTCGGCGTAACCGGCATAGTCCATCGATTCCACGAGTTGTGCGGTATCCCAGCGTGGATCGCCGGCAACCCGCATTTCCCACGAGACCTGGTTGAGGTCCCCGTTATCGACCACTAGGACAATAAATGTGGGATTGTCCCATTCTTTCCAGTGTCGTTTGACCGTGAGCATGCCGTTCATACCCAGCATCTGGAAGGCGCCATCACCAATGGTGCACACCACGGGACGATGCGGGTGCGCGAATTTTCCGGCCATGGCATACGGCATGGCACCAAGCATCGAGGCCATCCTGCCCGAGAGGTTCCCCATCTGATTGCGGCCGAGCTTGATGTGGAATCCGTACCAGTCTGCGGTACTCCCGGCATCGGCGGTAATGATGGCGTTTTGTGGCAGTTTGTCATTCAGCGTCGTAAATACCCGGCGTGGATTAACCGGATCGGCTTTGGTCTGTGCCACGCGATCATTTTCCGCGTCCCAGTCTCGCATCTGTTCTGCGATCGAGTCTTGCCAGGCCGTATCATGCTGTTGCAGATGCGGCAGCAGCGCCGACAACGTCGTCTTTGCATCGCCCCACAAGTTCACCTCGGTGGGATAGCGAATCCCAAGGTGGCGCGGCGACAGATCAATCTGGACAGCCCGTGCCTGCCCGGTGGGAGGTAAAAACTCTCCGTAAGGGAAGTTCGTACCCACCATCAGTAAGGTGTCGCAGGTTTGCATCATGTCATAGCTGGGACGAGACCCCAGCAGACCAAGTTGTTGGGTGTGGTAGGCAATATCACCGGGCACAACTTGTTTCCCCAGCAAGGCCGTGCTCACCCCGGCGCCGAGACGCTCGGCTACCTCCAAAACCTCATCGGTTGCCCCGATAGCACCCTGGCCGACCAGCATCGCGACTTTTTCACCAGAGTTCAGCACTTCGGCGGCCTTAGCAAGCGCCGAATCGTCCGGAACCAAACGATCTTCGACGTAGCCCACGCCGCTGCGAGAAACGAAATGTTCAACGGCAGGCTCTTCCATTTCAAGATTCTGGATATCAGCCGGAAGAACGACCACGGCGGGCCCACGGTACGCTTTGGCCATGCGGATAGCCTTATCAACAACCAGCTGGGTGTGCATCGGCGTCGTCACGGTCTGCACAAAAACGGCGACGTCGCTAAATACACGCTCAAGATTGATCTCCTGCTGGAACTCACTGCCCAGCGAGACTCGACCTTGTTGTCCGACAATAGCCACAACTGGTGCGTTATCACCCTGAGCATCGTATAAACCATTCAGCAGGTGCAATGCCCCGGGGCCCGAGGTAGAAATACAAACGCCAACTTCGCCGGTGAATTTTGCATGCGCCGTGGCCATGAACGCGGCTTCTTCTTCATGCGTTGATCGTACGTAAGAAAAGTTTTTACCGTCTCGCTGGGCACGACCCATCGCGCCGTCGAAACCGCCGATCCCGTCACCTGGATAGCCGTACCACTGGTGTAGTCCCCATTGGATCAGCCGATCAATTATAAAATCACTAACTGAAGTTGCCATTTCATCACCCTCCTGGGCGCCGAATTGAGCATGTTCATGATCCTTGTATGCCGGACCTGATGAATCACGACCGGCATTTTTTACCCTACGTATCCGCACACACTGTTGCTAGACCTGAGGCTCAACTGGCCCCCGGCCGGCGGCCCAAGAGTAACGATGTGTGGTGCCGGTCAGTCGTTCGACACGACGCGGAATCGGCGGACCGCCAGCGCAGGATTCGTGGCACGTACACTGGAAATGCGGTCCTGTTTCAGCTCGGCATGGGCGATGCCGACTTCTTCGCCGATCGTGGCGATGGAAAT
>NZ_JAKDKW010000149.1 GCF_030453185.1 Yaniella sp.
GTATCGATTAGCTCTGCGAGCCCAGTCTGAAATTCCGGCGACAGTGCGTGGTCAGCGTAGTTGTGGAAGCTACGGTTCTTCCACCAGGCGTTGGTTTCAAAGGCCAGGTTTTTGCTGACTCTTCGCCGTCCGGTCAGGCCTTGGTTGCGGGTCAATTCGATCCCGTGTTCGGAGAGTCCTTGGGCCAAGGTGTCCTCGTTAAATTGGGGGTAACGCTTTGATCCTGGCAATTTTCGCACATCTACGACCTGCTCGATGGCCTGTTGCCGGAGCAGCTCCACAAAGTCAGTGAGATCCCGGTTCGAATGCCCGATCGTAAAAATTGTCGTGTGACTCATCCTGGCCTAGGAAATCTTGCGCAGCGCGCTGCCTTTATGCGCGGCAATATGATCTGTTTTGTCACTTTTGATTTCGTACTGTGGTTCGTCAGAGGATGCTCTGCGGGTGTGGCCTTTGTAGTCAAAGTCGGAGGTGTGGACCTTGATGATCGCTCCGGAAACATGGCCTGCTTCAGAGTTCCACGAAACATGGTCACCAACGGCATACTTTGCAGACATGATCGGTCTCCTATCTTCGACAGTGCCTTGAAAGTTTAGGCAGCGCTTCGTACCTGGACTCGCCCATCCACAATGTTGATATCCCATGTCGGTTGAGGCATTGCCGCTGGGCCACGTTTCGGTGTTCCGTCAGTGAGGCGGAATCTGCTGCCGTGCCACGGGCAAACAACACAGTCATTTTCAATGTGGCCTTTATTCAAGGGCCCGCCCGCATGCAGACAGGTGGCCGATAGTGCCCGGAGTTGACCCTTATGTCGGGTTAGCATGACCGGTACGTCATTGGCCTCAACACGTAAGAGCTGTCCTTCGGTCACTTCGTTTTCGGCGGCGACGTCGACCCACTTGGTGACGGTCTTTTGAAATGCGGTGTGATCGACCCCAACGCCCATACCAAATGATAGGTGGCCGCCAAGGTAGCTGGCACCCATGGTCGCGGCCAGACCTGCGAGCGAGAGCCCGGTCCCGGTGCGATGATGGCCGCATTTGCGGGAGACCCAAGAGGCGACCTGCAAGGTTGTCCCCACGCTGTTGCCGAGTGCGTGGACGAGCCCGAGGCGTTGCTCTTTCCCATAACTTTCGGACCAGTCGGAGGCTCCCGAGAGCGCAGCCGGCACCGCGGTCAGGATCCCCAGTCCCACCAGACGTTCAGAGGCTTTCGGCATGGTGCCTCGGCTGGTCAAATCTAGCGCGCTGGCCATCGACCATGCCCCAATCGGAAGATCAGTGAGCATCGGGTGCAATTGATGGCCTAGCCAGGTTCCAGACAGCGCATTTTTCACGGCATCGGGAGCTGTCACTTTCGAAACCACATCAGACAGTGGTTTCGAGATTGAATCCAGATCCTTCATCTGACCGATCTGGTCGATCACTTTCGAGAGTCCAAACACGAGAAACACCTTTCTCCAGGCGAAAGTTCTTGTGCGTCAGCTTAGCTGTCCATTGGCGATTCCGATATGTGCCAGTGACTACAGATTGCCGCGTGCTGGTGTCCGTTGGAAAGGTGCCCAACGGTGCGTTGAACAAATCCTCAGTGCTGCCACTCGAGCTGCAGGGCCGTGCCTAGAACTGGTATTACTTGGAGCATGGACGAACAGACTCACGAACGGATCCGAGAACTCATCGCCGCGGTGCCGGCAGGCAACGTCGCTAGCTACGGTGACATTGCTGCGCTTGCCGGCGCCTCGAATCCACGCATTGTGGGATGGGTGTTGAGGGAAGATGGTTTTGATCTTCCCTGGCACCGTATTCTGCGCGCCGATGGGACTGTGGCGGTGCATAAACAGCAAGAGCAGTTGGATCGTTTGCGTGCTGAAGGTGTACTGGCTAAAGGATCAAAAATTGACATGAAGGTCTACCGCTGGGATCCCGATTTCTGAACCAGTTAGGCATCGTCTTCTGGGAAAACCGACAGCTTGGTGAAGGGGAAGGTGAAAGTCCACGTGGTGTCCGTGTGTTGGTCGAAGGCTCCGACATCGCCTTCGCCAAGATGAACCGTTTCGCCTGAGGGTAGCTCGATGTCCACCGCCCCTTCAATCACATAAATAATTTCTGCGCGAGCAAATGGGTACGGGGCCACTTTTGGCATGGTGTCTTCGGTTCCCCGCCAGAACTGAGCTTTGCCATCGCGGATCCAGGCGAATTCGCCGGCAGATAAGGATGGATCTGCGGGATGGGGGAACGGCTGGAAGTCTGTGTCAGAGAGACGGCCAATGTCATAGCTCATGAATATTCCTCAGGGTATTGAAACAGCGTGATAGGGCTTGATTCTTGCGTAGTCCCCACCGTTTCTTCTGTGATTCCCGCGCATTCGTCTTGCTATTTTGTGCACGTCGTTGAAATATATTTGCTGCACCCATGGCCGG
>NZ_JAKDKW010000150.1 GCF_030453185.1 Yaniella sp.
GCACCCGGCTGCTGGAACAGGAAAACGAGGTCTTACGCCGTGCTGCGGCCTATTTATCGCAGGCGAATCTGCCGGGAAAAGGCTCTACCCGCTCGTGAGACAGCTGGCCACCGAGGGGATTCCCGTGGTGGTATCGTGCCGGGTGTTAAAGCTTGCTCGTCAACCGTACTACCGTTGGTTGCATCAACCTGTGCCCCAAGCGGATCTGGTGGCGGCGTATCGTGCCAATGCGCTCTTTGACGCGCACCGGGATGACCCAGAGTTCGGGCACCGTCTACTGGCGGATGAGGCCAAAGCCTGCGGGCAACAGATGGCTGATCGAACCGCCTGGCGCATCTGCCACGACAACCAATGGTTCAGTGTTTTTGGCCGGCGGAAAGCCCGCGGCAACGGTATGCGGCCTGGACCTGCGGTCCATGACGATCTGGTGCTGCGCGACTTCACCGCTGACCGGCCCAATCAGTTGTGGTTAACGGACATCACAGAGCACCGCACCGCTTGGATTCTAACGGTCGTTGCAACACCCTCTAGATAAGGGTGTGTGATGGTTGAACGGCCAAGAGGAATAGCTAATGCGCAATACATGGCCAAAGAGCGTGAAGCGTTCTTCCGACGGCTTGATCGTGGAGGGACCATCCGTGCGGTGGCAGCTGAGCTTGGTCTTAGTGTTGACTCATGTTATCGCTGGCGTCGGGAGGCGCAGGTGTCCACTCCGCGTGGGAAGAACCGGTCGTATTCTGAAGAAGACAAAGCAGAGTTCTTCCGGCGGTTAGAGACTGTCGGCAACGTGTCACAGGTCGCCAAGGAGCTTGGGTTCGTCCGGGTGACATGTTACAAGTGGGCCCATGAAGCGGGGATTTTTACGGGCAAAGACACTCGTGCTCAACGTGCTCAGTTCCGGGATCTGCGAGCTGGGGGCATGAGCCGTGCAGAAGCCGCCAAACGGGTGGGGGTCGACAAACGGTCAGCGCAAGACTGGGACAAAGGGATCACCCAGATTACTGGAGGACGAGTCTATCCTGACGGTCGGATCGTGCGGTACAACAAAGCTGCGATACTCAAGAATGTGAAGAATCCACGGACCACTTATACCCGAGGCGCCTCAGTCGATCTCACCCGCCTTGAAACGGTCATCGATGCCCGCTTTTTGAGCTTGATCGAGCGTGAACAGATCCATGATCTCCAAAGCCAGGGCGAATCTATCAGAGCGATCGGGCGAGCCCTGGGGCGAAGCGCCTCGACCATCAGCCGCGAGTTGGCGCGCAACACTGCCACGTCGGTGGGGTATCTGCCCTATGCCGCACATCGACTCGCTGCGGCACGGCGTCCCAGATTGCGGCAACGCAAACTTGCCTCCGAAGGTGGTTTGCGAAACTACGTGGCTGAGAAACTTGGAACACGGTGGTCTCCGGAGCAGATCAGTCATCGACTCATCAAAGATTTTCCTCATGATCACAGCATGCGGGCCAGCACCGAAACGATCTACCAGGCAATCTATGCACCGGGCAGTGTGGCCTTGCCACGAGAGCTCAAGACCGCGATGCGTCAGGGACGAACAACAAGAAAACCCCGGCGCGATTCAGCTCACAGGACCAGCCGATTTACGGAACCTCTGGTTCCTATCACCCAACGGCCTGTAGAGGCTGAAGACCGAACAATTCCAGGACACTGGGAAGGGGACTTGATCATCGGAAAGATGAACCGGTCAGCAATCGGGACGATGGTTGAGCGTTCCAGTCGAGCTGTTTCACTGATCCATCTGCAACATGACCACACGGCTGAAACAGTGCGCGATGGACTGATCGATACCGTGAACGAACTGCCCTTGGTCTTGCGACGTTCCTTAACATGGGACCAAGGCGCCGAGATGTCTGAGCATGCCGCATTTCGTGTTGCCACGAAGATGGATGTGTACTTCTGTGAACCCGGAAGTCCCTGGCAGCGCGGTAGCAACGAGAACACCAACGGGTTATTGCGGCAATATTTTCCCAAGGGCACCGACCTTTCCCAGCACAGCCCCGAGGACCTTCAACGTGTTGCTGCAGAGCTCAACGCACGACCACGGAAAAGCCTTGATTGGGATACCCCTGCTGAACGACTTCATGCTTTAATAGAAGGGAGTTAACGTAACCGGTGTTGCGACGATGGTTAGAATCCAAGCCGGCCAAGGCAAACTGTATTTGTGTGCGATTAAAGACGTCTTTGCTGGCAAAATCGTGGGATACTCCATCGATTCACGGATGACCTCACGGCTCGCGGTGAACGCGCTCAATAATGCGGTAGCTCTGCGTGGCAACGTGGCAGGTTGTGTGGTGCATTCCGACCGCGGATCTCAGTTCCGCTCCAGGAAATTTGTGCGTGCCCTAAAACGTCACGGGCTGGTCGGATCCATGGGCCGAGTCG
>NZ_JAKDKW010000076.1 GCF_030453185.1 Yaniella sp.
GCGGCAGATGCCGCGGCACCGCCGGGATGAGCATTGCGTTCATACACATCGACCTGCCATCCGTCCCTGGCTAGCAGTGCCGCGGTTGTGAGACCGTTGGGGCCGGACCCAACAACGATGGCGCGACGGCCATGGTCAACGGAACGCTGGGGGATCTGCATATTGGCATCCTTCGTATAGCGACAACATCAGGTTCTGGGGCACCTCATGTGCTGGTGTTTCTATGGTCGACCAGACACATGAGAACACTATGAGTTCGTGATGAGAAGGCGATGAGAAGCAAGCCACCACTAACCTTCAGAAGGTTTTGCTGCTTGTTGAAGGTGCTGCCAGTACGTATCCCAGCCGCCCGCTGCGGTCGCGTGTTTGCCGGCTTCGACAATCAGTCCGTGAAATCGTTGGAGCTCGTCAACGCTAAAATCTGCGTCTCGAACACAAGATGAGAACACTCGTCTAGTTGGCTCATATCCTTTGGGTAGTACATAGCCAGCAGTCGCTAACATTCTGCGGGCATAGGTATCCCAGATAAACACCGGACGGTCATATGTATAGAGCAACATATCGTCGGCGGTTTCTGGGCCAACGCCTTTTACCTCTAGTAAGTTGGTGCGCAGCGGGTTGGTTTCTACCAGATGTGCTGTTTCATGGTTCGTCAGAAACCACGTGGCAAAGTTTTTCAGATACGTGGCTTTAGCGTTCATGAAGCCTGCTGGTCGGATAAGGCCTCTGAGCTCGTCTACATCGACACGTGCGATGCCCTCCGGGGAGAGCTGATCGGTCCGCTTTAACGCAGCGATCGCTTGTTCGACGTTTATCCACGCGGTGTTCTGGGTCAGGATCGCCCCAACACCGATCTCGAAATCGGTGTCAGCAGGCCACCATGTGCCCGGCTGAACATGCTCATCGAGCAATTGGTAGAGCTGACGAAAGGTTAGCTGTGCTGACATGAACTGCTTTCCGGCTGGCTGGCGTGTATCCGCGCCGTCTCTAGCCGACAGATTTGGAGAACACTTTCTCGCGCGGGGTGATGATCAGCGAGGAGAAAGTGACGGTCTCGTCGTACACATCAACGACGGTTGCCCACCCGTCCCCCATGCCCGTCAGTGTGGTGTCTTCGGCCAACAGATCAAAGTTGTAGGACGCTGCACCGGAGACCCACACTGGAATGTGTCCGAGAGTGCCAGCAATTTGGTGATGATAGTGGCCAGACAAGATCGCTCGAACGTCGGTCTCTCTGATGACCTCATACAGCTCGTCGGCGTTCTGTAAACCTGAGCCGCGTTGCGAAAGCGTCGTCGAAGGTATCGGGGGGTGGTGTGTTACCACCAGTGTGCCGTGTTCAGCGGGTTCGGCGAGCCTCTGTCGAAGCCAGCCAAGTTGTTCGCCTGTCAGGTGACCCTGGTGGCGCCCAACTCCGTGAGAGTCCAAGCCAATGATACGTAGCCCTTGGACGTCGTGGACGGTATCCCCCAGTTCCGGGCCGGAGGCAATCTTTCCCGGGTTGAAGGCTGTCCCCACCGAATCGATGGGGTCGTGATTGCCGCCCACTGCGATAAACGGAATACCTATTTGGTCTTGAAAATGTCCGAAATATGCAGCGGCGTCATCGTGAACATAATGATTTCGCTGACCGATATCTCCCGATAAGATCACTGCGGCCGGTTTGAACGTCAGAATCTGATCCAAGGCTTCACGCATGCGCGTTGGAGTATCCAGTACTTTGCGAAGGAGTTTGCCTTCTTCTACTAGGTGGAGATCAGAAAGCTGAATGAGGCGGAGAGTAGGTGAGACAGTGGTCATGGGTTAATACTAACGGCTCTTTTATTCCAGCTGTCCTACTGCTGATGCGAGAATCGCCTCCGAAATATCTTGGAACTCGGCGTCAGCAATTTCTTCATTACCGATGAAGGCGACCATGATTACATGTCCTTCGTGTTCGGCCATCAGGGTGAGCGCTGTGGTCGACTGCCCGCCTTCACCTTCGGTTGGGTAGCGCTGCCACAGCAGCCCTGAACCGGTTTCGGTTTCAACTGGTTCTGCTGTGAAGGTGTATTCCAGCTCGGCCCAATCAGGTTCAGACTCATCGGCCAGCATCATGGTCAGATCGTTGCACTTGGTGGTGATCTCTTCGACAGCTTCTCGGTGTGCGGCAACTTGGTCAGCAGCCTCAGCCTCACCGCCGGTATCTTCACTGATCCCTGCGATTTCTATACTGCCGACACCCGAAAAATTCTCTCGTCCAAAATCGACCCTGGTCATCGAATCCGATGCCGCCAAAATGGGAGACCAATCTAACGCTTCAATAGGCTTCGCACAGGACTGCGGCTCAACGGTCATCTCCTGGGCACTACCGGCACGCTCTTCAGCACTGTCACGGACTGCGCCCAGAGCTTCCTCAGTGGCTGGCTGGACCTGTTCAAACCCCAGCTCAACAGCCATCGATGCACCGGCACCAGCGGCACGTTGATCCGGACTCGCGTCCGTGGCCAGGAGGGTGTCTAGCTGATGTTCCTGGCTGGAGCCATCACTCTGCTCATCGTCTGAAGAGCAGGCTGTCAGGCCAAGTCCAGCCACCGATATGGTCGCAAGAACTTTGGTGAGTTTACCGGTTCGGGTCATGGTTGGTCTCCTCGTTGGCTACGGCCATGCGGGCATAGTATTCATTCAAATCATCAAGGTCGCTATCCCCGAGTCGGTCGACGCGGTCGTCACGTCGTTTGGCGTGCTGCATATCATCTTGACGCCAGCGGAACAGCACGATCATAGCCATCCCCACCGTAGGGAATTCACCGGTCCCCCACATAATCAGACCACCGATTTGTTGGTCTTCGATAGCAGAGGCGCCCCAATCCCGGCCGATGGCTGAGAACCATTCGGACATCAACAGCGAATCGGAGCCGGTCAGGGAAACAGCGATGAACGCGTGGAACACCATGGTCGCTAACAGAATCACCAACCGCAGCGGATAACTGGGCCTGTTTGGCAATGGGTCGATACCGATCATGACCGAGACGAAAATGAAGCCGGTCAGCAAGAAGTGAATATTCATCATCTCGTGTCCGATGTGATAGCGCAGCGCAAATTCAAAGACCGGGGTGAAGTAGAAAATCACCAGTGAACCGGCAAAGTTCACCGCAGCAAATATCGGGTTGGTGATGACCTTCGAATACTTGGATTGCAACAGGGTCAGCATGTACTCGCGTGGTCCCCGGGTACCGTCTTTGCGTGACTCCATACTGCGCATCGCTAGGGTAATCGGCGCGCCGAGGACTAAGAAGATCGGTATGAGCATGGTCAGGATCATGTGGTTGACCATGTGGGCGGAGAATAACACCAGCCCGTAGATCGCAGGAGCTGCCGACGTATCCCACACCAGTATGGCCAGGCCAATGAAGAAGAAAATGGTGCGTTGGACCGGCCACTTATCTCCGCGGGCGGAGAGTTTTCGAATCGCGCGAACGTACCAAATAGCCAAAAAGATAGCGACCGCAACCCAGAGCCAGTTGAACCGCCATTCAGTGATCCAACGGATCGCTGAAAGTTCAGGTGGCAGCTCATATTTGGTGGTAATCCGAGCTGGTGAGGCATCCGGGGGTATTTCCTCTGGTTTTGGTGGTTCGGAACTTCCCAACAGCGTGGCGGTTACCATGACGCCGACCATGATCACTACTTCGACGGCGATCAACTGCCACAGGGTTTTGCGAGCGCGTGCCGGAGGCTGCGTGGTCCCAGTTTTCAATCGAGGGATAACGCGCACCCGGTGGGCTAGACCAATGAGGCCTAATGCGATGGTCAAGACGGCTTTGAGCACCACCATCTGCCCGTAGGGGGCAAAGAAATGGCCAAAGTGCTCCATGCGGATAGCCGCATTGGCAACACCGGATGCGGCGACCAGCGCGATTGCAACACCTGCGACGGCGGAATAACGGGTCAGCACCGTATAGACCAGCGGCTGTGTGTTGTTCGCTCTTGCCCGTGATTTGAGTTGGGAGGTGCCCGTCAGCTTCGGTGCAAGCATTGCCAGCAGCACTAGGCCGCCGAGCCACAGCAACACGCCAAGAAGGTGCAGCCCAATGGAGTTCACAGCAGCAAAGTGATCGTCACCCGAGGATGAGTGGCCAACCAGCGCCAGCGGGACCACACCGCCCAGGCTCAGCACAGCTGCCCAAGCCATGCCGATCGGAGTGCGTAACGCAAAGATCACACTGGTGACGACGGCGGCGATAATCGTCATCCAGAACCAAGCGCGGCCAACCGCGATCGCTAACACGTAGTCGAGCATGCCTTCGGAGAACCCTTCGGAAGCATTGACTGCCATCCCCGCAACGTCGGAATAGGTGAAAACAATTTGTGCGATCGCGCTGAACGTCCAGATAATCGCCGATACGCTGGCGATTTTGACGGTTCGGGTATAGGCCGGGTGTTCTTCGGTATCACTGGGAGGTGCCTGGCCGCGCCGCGGCATCTTGGTCCAACGCGGCAAAATCACCGCGGCAAACATCAATGCTCCAAAGGTCAGGGACCAGGCAATGTTGTGGATCACTTTGGTAGCGGGCAGTGCCCACCGGGTGAGAGCACCGGGGTCAGAGAGTTCCTGAACCCCGGTGACTCCCGATTGAACACCGATAACAAGCAAAAATGCCACGCCCGTTACCACGGAGACGGGCCAGAGCCAGCTCGGTGCAGTCTTGGTTGGTGTGTCAGTTTTCGTTGTCAACGGTGCTCCTTGGACAATCCGGCGAAGAGTTCCTCGCCGATAAAGCCACCTTCCTGGCAACCAGGAGGGGTAGCAAATACTGCGGAGCCAACTGGAATGGCCCACAGGTTAGGGTGCTCAGCCACGGCAGGCTGATGTTGTAGTGGGATGTACTTTTAGTACTTTTCCTGAAGTCTTTCCTGCAGAATTCTAGTCGTCTGCGGGATCTTCAGAATCTCCAGGGGTACGGGTGCCGCGCATCAGCAGAAAGACAATGCCTGCTACTACTACGACGCCTACACCTCCGGCGACCCAGACCCACGTTGGAATCGAGGTAGCAGCATCTTCATTGCTTGCTTCACCGGCATCCGACGGGGTTGGAGTATCTTCTTCTGACGCTACGGTTTCTTCTTCAGTTGGCGCAGTTTCTTCATCAGCAGCGGAGACGGCTTCACCGCAATCTTGCGGTGCACCTTCCTCTGGGGCATCCGGATCGGCATTGGTAAAGCTGAAGTTCTCTTCACCAGTATGACCATCTGAGTACACCACTCGATAGGCCACCGTGTAGTCGCCCTGCGGCATACCTTCACACGTTGGGATGGCAAGGTCGTAACCTTCTACCACCACGTCGCCGTCCTGCCACTGATTTCCCTGTTCATCAGTAATACGAATCAGGTTGGTTAGACCTTGCCCATCGAGCGGCTGACCGGAGAACTGCAACCGAACTTCACTCGGCGTCGTTTCTACAGTCGAGTCTCGCTCAGGTGTTGATTCAGTCAGTACGTCGTGGGCATAGGCAAGCTGTGGCACCAGCATCAAGCTCAGTGCTGCACAAAGTGCTGCAAACAGCATGCCGAATTTTGTGGATACTTTTTGTTGCATTCTTCCTCCCCCAAGTTCGAACCTGGGTCGTTCAATGGTCGCGGGAGGCCCATTCCCGCAGGCAGGCCCATTCCCGCAGGCAGGCCACTGCTACGCAACAACTGGAGGGCCACGAGTCCAACGAGCTCGAAAGACGTCTACCGGGCGAGGTATCCAGACCCGCGAAATGCCTATTACCCGTTTGGGGCGAACGATGACCACCGGTTGAGCAGCCAACACGAAGCGCGTCGGTGCAAGCAGTAACCACCCAACGAGTACGAAGAGACACCGTTCACCATGCACAATCACCGCTGTGGTGAACACTGCTGCAAATATATGCGCTACGACCATGACGACGTCAGCTGTCGTCGAGGCGTGAAGGGTCTCCGCGCCGGCTGCAGGCATCGCTGGGGCTGTGTGGCCTTGTGTGACCGGAGCCAGATGATGATGGCCGTGTGCGTCGTGGACCGCCGAGGCACCGGTATACGGCAGAGAATAGAGCGCGTGGAATACGATCTGGGCGATCACGGTCGTGGTCGCTGTCGACCATTTTGAGAGCCGCTTGCCTGCTAGCCCAACCGCAATAGGAGCGGTGATGGCCATCGAAAAGCCGAGAAGTTCCAGCGGAATAACATCAGGAGCCCCGTGCATCATTGAATGCGCTGCCTGGTGGCCTCCCGCAGCTAACATGACAGCAAAGACCGCAACCGCCCAGCCGCGGAGCAGTCGAGCAACACCGGAGACGCGGCTGCTGAACACAGCGTTATCCGACGTCATGTACTCTCCTGATTTAGCGCGGCACCGGCGCTCCACGGTGCAGAAAATGAATCAGCTCTATTAAACCATCTTTTGTTTGTTGCCGTCCTGAGTTCCTTTAACGACAAAGACGCTCCGGAATCTCCGGAGCGTCTCGGTTCTAAGGGAACTAAAGCTTATTTTTTCTCGCCAGTGGCGGCAGCCTTCAGCTTCGAACCAGCGGAGAGCTTAACACCGTGACCGGCTGGGATTTCAATTGCTTCACCGGTACGTGGGTTACGACCGGTGCGCGCTGCGCGGTTGGTGCGTTCTACTGAGAACCAGCCTGGGATGGTGATTTTTTCGCCTTTTGAAACCTGCGAGGAAAATACCTCGAATACGGCGTCCAGCACACCATTGACGGCGGTGGCAGAATTGCCGGATTTCTCGGCGACTGCTGCAACAAGTTCACTGCGGTTCATAGCCATATGTCCTCCTGGACTTTTGGTTGTCTTAAACCCGACGTTCGCCGGGCTCCTTTGGGAAAAGCTACCACCATTGGCGCGGTTTGTGGCGCTTTTGAAGGCGATTTTTGCGGAATTTCGCGGAATTTCGCGGAAATAAGCGTATTTTGGGCGAAAAGTCGGTCAAAGTTCAGCTTCTTCCCAGCAAAGCCGCCACTTTGTGGAACTCTCCCAACTGTAAAAACCCCAGGAAATCAGTGCAATCTCATAGCTCGAAAACACCATGAGAGGGCTTTCTTGGAGCGCCCCGAAGGTAGCAAATTCAGGCTAATTATCCCGAAAACTCTTGAAGCTCATGACGGTCATCAACAAGCTCAGCAAGCTGATGGCACCGGTGAGTATGACGCCGGCAATTCTGGTCTCCAGCATGAGCGAATTTTCGGTGAAGAAGAGCATGGTGGCCATCACGGTGAGTACCACTCCAACAACGGTTAGCAGCCCAAAACCGAACACTCCGAAGAAACCCAGGGCGCGTATTGCACTGGATTTTTTTGGCTTCTGAGGTTCAGGCTCATGACGTTCAGCAACCTCAACGACTTCAAAAGTCGGCATCTCGGTTCGGTATTCGGTTGGTGCCGGGTTGGCGGAGACGACTTCGTCGTCAGACTCAGACGAACCCGACTGTTCGTCCGCTGGAGTCTCAAGACCATCGCGAGGCGTTTCGGTTATCGGGTCTTGAGCTAACGCATCACCATCACCCGTCGATGGCTCTGGAAGGGGGCCCTCATCAAGCTCTTCGTCTAGTGCAGCGGTATCAGCCGTAACAGAGTCGTCGGCTGGTACGGGCGTTTCGACTTCGTCGGGTTCCGGTATAGGCAGGATAGGTTCCGATGCAGGCGTTAGAGCCGGAGCAATATCCTGTTCAGTCTCATCCGGGGCATCGTCATCCTGAAGATCTTCGGCCGGATCAGCTACTTGACTGTCAGTCGTGGACAAGGATGCTTCAGCACCATGAGCCGGGACAGCGGTAGTCTCGTCTTCAGATTCCACCTCCGGCGATGCGTTGAGGCTCGGCTCTTCAGCGAGTTCCTCTGGGAATTCTTCAATGGGCTCTATAAGTTCGTCGGGTTCGTCTGGTTCCGGTTCCGGATCAACAGACTCCACGGGGTTGCTGGGTTCGCCAACTGCGATGTTTTCATCGGTTGCAGGCTCAGCAATAACGTCTTCGGTGGGTTGTTCGTTCACAGGTGCTGGAACGGCTGCGAAGTTCAGCCCTTCGAGCCCCGCATCCAGACCAAGGAGTTTATCGGGCTGGTCATAAAGCTCCCCCCACAGTTCCTTGACTGAGCCTACGTCGTGTCTGCGGGCAAGCTCCATAACGATCTGGCTGGTCTGCTCGACAGAATTGCTATTGCCATATTCATCAAACAGGCCCAAGGCTTGCAAAACGGTGGAGAGTTGAAACTCTGGTAGGTCAGGAAGATATTTTTTAGCAAGTTCTCGACAATCGAGCCAATGGAACTCAGGTGGAGTTTTGCCCACATGCTGGCTTGCAGCTTGAAATACTTCTTTGTCTGCATCGCGATAGTAACTTACAACAGGCAGCGTGCCAACCATCATGGTTAACTGCGATACCGCTTCACCCCAGGTTTTGGTTTGCTGCGCTGATTCATTGACGGCATCGCCGCTGGCGGTGGGTGGGATGACTGGCCACGAGTCCACGAGGGTGAGATTGCCGTTGACGAGTTTGACGTATGAAGCCTGAGATACCGAAGCGGGGTCCAAATGCGTAGTTTGCAATTCGAGGGTCACGAAACTCAACACTGACATTGTTGTAATGCCTCCCCTCTTAGCGCCTGATAAGGCCAGGATATCGTATTGGAGGTCAGGACCATCCATTGTGTGATGTTGATATGACCGTAAGTCGATAGTTGATGCACTTTGCCTGGTGCGGCATAACGATCTTTTGTCCAGCGATAGAAGCATTAAATAAAAAATCTGGCCGACGGTCGAACCGTCGGCCAGATTTTTATAAACTCAGCGTTTTACCAGGATGATTTAGTAACACCTGGTAGTTCGCCACGGTGAGCCATATCGCGGAGGCGAACACGGGAGATACCGAACTTCTGCAGGGTACCGCGTGGACGTCCGTCGATGGAGTCACGGTTGCGAACACGCACTGGAGAGGCGTCGCGTGGCATCTTCTGGAGACCTACGCGTGCTTCTTCGCGCTCTTCATCAGTAGCATCTGGGTTAATCAGCTGTGCTTTCAGCTTTTTACGATGTTCATCGTAACGAGCAACGATTTCTTTACGCTTCTCGTTTTTAGCGATCATAGATTTCTTAGCCAATGCTTAGCGCTCCTCTCGAAAATCAACGTGTTTGCGGGCTACAGGATCGTATTTCTTCAAAGTAATACGATCTGGGTTGTTGCGGCGATTCTTACGGGTCACGTAAGTAAAGCCGGTGCCAGCGGTCGATTTCATTTTGATAATGGGGCGCAAGCCCTTTTCGCGTGCCATTCTTAGAGCTTCACTCCCTTAGCGACGAGTTCTGAAATGACAGAATCAATGCCGCGTGCATCAATAACTTTGATACCGCGTGCAGATACGTTTAGCGTTACTTTGCGACCCAGTGAAGGGACGAAGTAGTTCTTCTTTTGAATATTTGGGTTGAACCGGCGCTTGGTGCGGCGGTTCGAGTGGGACACTTTATAACCTGTCCCCGGTCCAGCTCCGGTTACCTGGCAATGTGCTGCCATGATCACTCCTCGGTTGTAAGCAGTAGTAAAAGGACGGGCGAAATATTGTTGCGCTGATGGAGTCAGCGACAACTTCGCCACCAGTTGTGACACCGCGCTCTTACTGCGACTTTCTCGAAGGAATACCAGGCTGGGTGAGAACCAACCGAAGTGCCCTTTTCATCGCTAGGGTGAAGACGGTGAGTCTCTTTGCTTGCTTGCGCAATAAAAGAGAGCCAAAATTTTTTATCTTCAGTACCTTCTCCGTCGCTTCCTCCGGCCATGGTCGGGCCGAATTGAGCATAGTACTGACGACAAACTCATATTTTAGCTCGCCCGGAGCGTTTAATCAAACCGAAACAACGACTCCGACATCAGGATCTGTAGCGAACGAAGTTCGGCCGAATAGATCTGCCATGTTATGCCGAAAATAACCAGTGATCAGGCTCATTGCGGCGCAGCATATGATCCATCAATTCTATGGCCTGGCGCAGTCCCTCACCAGACAACGATTCGAGCATGCGGCTTTCTACAGCTCGGTGGTAAACATCTCGCAAATTCGTGATCAGCTTACGCCCGGTCGGGGTTATTTGCGCGACAGTGACTCGTCTATCTCGTTCCGACAACCGTCGTGTGAGCAGGCCCCGCCCTTCGAGCTTACGAGCCACGTGCGATAGACGCGACAATGAAGAGTTACACCGAGTAGCCAGTCGAGTCATGCTCATGTGGCTGTTTTCACTTGAAAGATGGTCTAACACCTGGAATTCGAAGAAACTTATCTTGCCGGCTTTTTGTAAGTCATGCTCAAGGTCTGGCAGGACTCCCATATAGACAGCAACCACACGATGCCAAAAGTTCATTTCATGTGAGCGAGATGGCAACATGAGTGATTCGTGTGGATCGGTGTCGTGTGCAATCTCCATCATAATGGTTCCCTTCTTCCTGATCGCCAGACTCGAAAACCCCAGTTTCTTTGGCTCGTTCCGGCTTGGCACCGCAAACATTGCGGTCATCAATCACCGCTTACGTTAATATTTGATCTCCCACTTCCTGACGAAAACAAAGGAGTTCACCCTGGGTATCACCCTTTGTAGTCAAATGGCTTCCTATCAATATCGCTTAGCTCCAGCAGAAGCATCACTGCATGAGAGACCATGTGACGGCCTGCGTTGTACTAG
>NZ_JAKDKW010000077.1 GCF_030453185.1 Yaniella sp.
TTTGCACAGAGTATTTATGACCTGCAGGGTTGGTTTAGCGAAACCGGTACCTCGTATAGTGCGCCAATTGTTTCGGCTGTTTCGGCCGGTATGAATGTGCCGATCTGGGTGCTGGGTTCCACGGTGAATGGTGCTTCGATCGCCGGTCAGCTGGGCCTACCGTTCTCCGTTGCCTCACACTTCGCCCCGGATCAGTTGGACCAGGCAATTCAGGTGTATCGCGATTCGTTTAGTGCTGATGCTCCCACCGCTCAGCTGGAAAAACCCTATGTCATGGCCGGGGTCAACGTTGTGGTGGCAGATACCGACGCCGAAGCGCAGCGCGAATACACCGTCGTCGAACAGATGTTCCAAGACATTCAGACGGGCCAACGTCGATTGTTGCAACCACCGGTTGATCCAGCTCAGCTGGGCCCGGCCGGCAGCCCGATGCTTAGCATCAAAGCCGTGGGTGCTCCGCAAACCGTTCGAACTCAGCTCGAAGAGTTCGTTGAACGGACCGGCGCCGATGAACTCATCACGGTGACCTACACCTATGACCCTGCCGTGGGCGATCATTCGCTGAAACTGCTGGCCGACGCCTGGTTTTAATGCCATGACTCACGAGGCTCAAGGCGACATTCTGAACCGGATCTGGCAGGCGCTGCACGATGCGACGTCACAAGGCACCGGTTTTACCCTGGGCTTCCTTGCGACCATCGGTGTCGGGGGCGGGCCCAGGGCACGCGCTGTTATTCTGCGGCAATTCGAGGCGGCACCGGCGCGAATCTATTTCGCCACCAACGTGCACTCAGATAAGGTCAACGAAATTCAGCAGCATCCGCAGGTAGCACTGACCCTCCAAGACGGCTCGGTGCAGTTACGCATCCAAGGTAAGGCGGGCATTACGGACGACGCCGAACGGATCGCCGCCTGGGAAGCATTGGCCCCGCATAGTCGGCAGCTCTACGCAACGGCGGGTCTACCGGGAGAGGCCATGGACGAAACGGCCGAACTCGCCGACGACCCCTGCACAGCGTTTCAACGTTTCGCTTGGGTCCGGATCGACTTAGAACACCTCGACTGGCTCGATCTTGCCGCGGATGCTCCCCAGCGGTGGGAGTTCGATCTTGAAGTTGACGGTTGGGTCGGGAAACGCGTCGTCCCGTAACCCTGGCACATGTGAGCTGCTGCACTGAGAAGATGGGACTAACTCAAGTTAAAGGGCGGCAAGGTCAAACTAATGAAAGATACTCTTCGGGTTGCAGGGGTGTACGTCGGCACCATCATCGGTGCAGGCTTCGCATCCGGCCAGGAAGTTTTGCAGTTCTACACGGGCTACGGCTGGTTAGGCATCCTCGGAACACTCGTCACGGTGGTGCTGTATCCACTGTTGGGTTACTACCTCGTGGTGCTGGGGAAGCGGGTCAAGGCCCAATCGCATAAGAACGTGATCTACCATATCGCTGGGAAGTACCTTGGCTTCGTCATCGATTTACTCCTCACCTTCTTCCTTTTTGGGGTAGCCGTCATTATGGTTGCCGGCAGCGGGTCGCTCTTTCAGCAGCAGTTCGGCATGTCGCCGTCCATCGGATATGCCATCATGGCCATTCTGATTGTGCTTGCCCTGCTGCTCAGTTTGCGCCGCGTCTTGAATGTCATCAGCTCAATTGCGCCATTTGCGTTCGTGATCATTGTTGTTCTGGCGCTCTACGCCTTGTTTACGGCCGATACCAGTGGCGTCGATCTAGAAGCCGTATCTGCTACCCAGGAACAACTGGCGTCACCGCACTGGTTACTCAGCGCGTTTTTACACGTGTCCTTCAACGTAGCGCTGTCCGTGGGCATCCTTGCGATCATGGGAGCCACTGAGCAGAGCCACAAGGCAGCCAAACGCGGAGCTATCCTGGGCGGAGTTGTCTTGGGCGTCATCGCGTTGGTCATTAATCTGGCCATGTACTTCAACGTTGACGAACTCATCGGTACTGAAATGCCGATGCTGGCGATCGCTAATGATGTGAACCCGATCGTTGGTCTCATCGTGGCGCTTCTCCTGCTGGCCATGATCTTCAATACTGCCGTGACAATGCTGTACACGTTCACGGCACGGTTCTTTGAAGTCGATACACCTCGATTCAAGATCGCAGCCCTGGTTGGTGGCATCGTCGCATTCGCCCTCGGATTCGTTGGCTTCACCGAGCTGGTCAACCAGGTCTACCCGCTGCTGGGATACCTCGGCTTTGTGATCTTCGTGTGTATGGCCGTGAACCTGGTACTCATCGCCCGAAGAAGGTCAAAGGGAACAGCCACCGAGGTGTCAGACGCAGGCCAGTGATCTCGATTCGCTCTGCCTGACCGATGGCCCGTTTTAGCTGCGCTCGCGGTTTCTCCGCCCAGACTGGTGTGCGCTCTCAATGTAGCCATCGCGTTACACGATCTGGCCGTTCTAACCCTGCCTGTAGTTCAAGAGTGCGGAGCTCGTCTGGGGCTGTAGGGTGCAGCCGTGCTGTCACAATCTGGGGATGGCCTACCAAACATCGACCTTGCCTGAGTGCTGGCAAGGTCGATGTTGTGTTTTCAGGAGTGTTTGGGGTTGCGCAGAGCCAGGTTCTAGCGCTAATTCCGGTAACTAGCAACCGTTTTCTCGACAGTGTGGACAACTGGAGCTTCCTCGTGGTTTATCAACATAACACACGACACGCCGCAATAAAATATCATCAGTGTGATAATGGGCCAAAATATGCATTAGAGCATTAAATAAACATATTAAAATATGCTCAAAAGTCTTGTGAAAATGGGGCGAGGCCGGTAGAATAGTGGTACGCAATCCCCACCGGTCGTCATTCCATTTCTTCCGCGCTATCTCGTCACTTTTTCTGTTCCCTGCCTTTGTTCTGTACCTACTGGTTTTGCTGTTCATGTTGTTGAGGTCCCTACTGAGTTCTTAGTGTTTGGCGCGAGGAGGCCATCGTGGAGCTAACGTCATTGCTACCCAATGTTGGTGCCCCTGTGCCTACCGATATTCTGAATCTGGACAAACTTTCTGATGCGTCCCTAGGCGAGATGGTTCACGCGGGTACCCAGTTACTGAACTTGATCGTCACGACGATGAATGACCCCACCACCTACGACACGATCCCTACCTTTATTACCCAACCCGGCGGCGATTGGAACGGCTACCAGCCCCAAACCAAACCTGCCTTAAACGACCAGGCAGCCTCACCCGAAATGCCAGCGAAATCCGGCAGCGACTTGGATGGTGTGGTGGCGCCGGAGAATTTCTATGACACCCTGCAGGCGTTGGGTCTGATGTTTGGCCGCTTAGAGCATCTCACCGAAGCCGCCAACACGTTGTATGCCAGTTATGTCAGCGCCTCGATGAGTGAACAACAACGCTATTTCGGCACCCCCTATGATGTTTCCCCGTTTCGGGATGACCGCCAATACTTACGCCAAACCAGGGGCTGGTCGGGAGCTAAAACCACAAAGCACTTGCAGCGCGCCCCACTGGTCACCCACACTCCCGGCGGCGATCCCAATGTATGGTCCTCGCACCCGACCTACCCTGCGGTGGCGGAGTCATTTACCAGTGGGCGGCTCAGTGCGGAAAACCTCGACCGGATTCTGGGTATGCATACCGAGTTACATGACTACGCCGGCGCCTGTGATGTGCCACCCGGAATGGTCGATCAAGTCATGGCCGCCTTTGAACCCGTACTCGCCGAAGCCGGGGAGAACGTCAGCCCTGAAGAACTTTCGGCGGCGAAGAAAGGGTGGATGGACCAGATCGCTCATGAACTCAACGCCGATGGCCCATCACCCTCGCAAGCGTTGCGTAAACCACCAGATAATGCGATTAAAACCAAAAGCTTCCCCGAAGGCGGCGGCCGGATCTCGATCAATGCCACCCCAGAGGTGTATGACCAATTCAAAAACTTCGTCCTGCACATGCTCAAAGCCGACAACACCCCACCTGACATTCCGCAAGACATCCGCAACCTCATCCACCCGACCGATGGTAACGAGCACGACGACCGCAATGCAGCGGCCCAAGATGATTCAGTACAACCGTGCGAGGAAACCAAGGACGAGTCCGCCGGTCAAAGTGAGAGTTCTTCGGATGATCGTTTCCCGAGTGTTGATGAGGTTCCGGATAATATCGATGACTTACGGCTCGACGATACGGGGCTGGCGGTGGGTGAGGATGCCCAAGGCAACACTTACACCGCCAACAACTTGCAGGATATTGATCCGTTGTCGTCGGGTCAGAAGATCGCCGCGATGCTGATTGGTATGTTCCGGACCATCTTGCGGATGGATCCGGCTGAGATCGGGGTGAAGAAAAGCCATGGCGCGTCAGCCCAGTTAGTGATTGTTCAGGATGTTCAAACCGCCTACCGGGCCTTAGGGGTCCCGCCTTTACCTCCGGATGTGCAACGCCCACCAGGCCCAGCCGGGATGACCCCACCAGTGATCAGACGACCCAACCCCGATACCTCACAACATTCTGCCCCGGGAGGCCTGGGCCCAGAGCGTGTTGGTGATACTGGCGGCCACGAGTCAGGGGAGCCGGCGGTAGAAGGCAACACCCGGTTCCTCAATCAGTTTCCTTGGGCCCCGTATCGTTCAGAAGCCCTGAACCACGGGTCGATACACCCGGCGGATGCTGAGATCTTATCCTGTGATAGTGAGCTGGTCGCTCAACTGTGGGACGGCCCCGATACTGTACTCAATCAGAAACGCACGCAACGACTCTTCACTGTGGCTCAGCGTCGTGCGATTCTGGCCAGGGATCGTGGATGCCAGGCCCCAGGCTGTACTATTTCGGCGGTGTTTTGCGATATCCACCACATCAAAGACTGGCTGGCCGGTGGTAACACTAGCGTGACCAATGCGGTCACTCTGTGTAGTCACCACCATGCGGCAACGCACATTGGGAAATGGCGTATCCGCAAAGTCGATGGCTTCATTTGGTTCCAGCCCGCACCCTGGTTGGATCCCTACCAACCACTGCTACGCAACCTCTACTGGAACCGGTAAACCAGCCTAGATAAAAGCTGAGTTGACAGGCAGTAGAAGTCGGCAGCGGCTAGGGGACTACTTGCTGGGATGAATTCTACGTAGCCTCCCAGTAAATTGGGGAAAGTTCTACCGCAAAACGTGAGTGCTGTTGTTAGGCTTTGGTTGTTTGTCCAACTACAACCCGAAGGATCAGCGATCACAAGTCTAAAACCGGCAGAAGTATTTCGCACATTTCTTAGACTCGGAGTGACTTCCTTCGGGGGCCCTGTCGCGCACCTGGGGTACTTCCGTGATGAATTGGTCTCCCGGAGCAAATGGGTCACCGAACAACAGTACGGTCAACTCGTAGCACTATGTCAGTTCCTTCCCGGTCCAGCATCCAGCCAGGTCGGCTTTGCCCTCGGCCTGATCCGAGGCGGCTACCTTGGCGCACTAGCGGCATGGGCGGCCTTCACCTTGCCTTCGGCCCTACTCCTTGTGCTGTTTGCTATTGGAGCAGTGTCGCTAGACGGACCCATCGGACAAGGACTAATGATTGGGCTCAAAGCAGTAGCGGTTGCCGTAGTTGCGCATGCGGTGTGGGGGATGGCGAAGAACCTGACCCCGGATCTACGCCGTATTCTGATTGGACTAGTCGCAGTGGCGCTGGCGTTAGTCATCCCAGGAAACTTTGGACAACTCATCGCCATCGTTGCCGGCATCGGTGCAGGGCTTCTATGGTGCCGCAACCTGACGGAGACGGATGCACAACCGCTGACAGTCCGGGTGTCCCGCCGAGTCGGCATCGGCTGCGCCGTCGTCTTCGGCTTACTGCTAGCCGGGCTCCCCGTAATAGTGTCACTGACTGGCAATGCATGGGCCGGGCTCACCGACGCCTTTTATCGAGCCGGCGCGCTCGTGTTTGGCGGGGGCCATGTTGTATTGCCGCTCCTGCAGGGCGAAAGTGCGGTGGCAACTGCCGTGACGCAAGACCAATTCTTAGCTGGCTACGGTGCGGCACAAGCGGTCCCCGGACCACTGTTTACATTTGCGGCTTACCTCGGTTTTGAAATGGGCGATGGGTCGACCGCCTGGTTGGCGGCACTCGTAGCTTTGATCGCCGTGTTTGTTCCGGGCATATTACTGCTCTTGGCGGTACTTCCATTCTGGAACGATGTGCGAAACAACGCACTGATCCGTGCAGGGATGGCGGGGGCGAACGCCGCCGTCGTCGGTATTTTGGCTGCAGCGCTGGCCACCCCGGTCATCACCTCGGGTATTACCGGTATCGCGCCGTTGATCATAGCCCTGGGCTGTTTCAGTCTGCTGATCTTTGTCAAAATGCCCGCTTGGGCAGTGGTATTGATTGGCGCTCTGGCCGGGTTGCTCGCAGGGGTAACCGGACTAGGACTGACTTGGGTTTAAGGACGAAGAATACGTGCGTGTACTGAGCATCAGGTTGTATGGCGTAGGATAGTATCAGCCAGCCGGATGCGATCTACGTTTTCCGGTGCCGGCCAGTACCGCGTCGAAGCTGCTTTTGTATTGCCGCTCCCGCCTGTGCCAGGGCCGGGTATTTTCTTCCACCCGGACGGATTAATTTTTCGTGACTAATATTCAAGATGCCGCCAAAACTGGCGGTTCTTCCACCATGCCCGCAAACGAATCGAACGAAACCAACGGCTTCACCGCCCTGGGCGTTCCCGCCAACCTGACCGAGGTTTTGGCGCCGCGAGGCATCACTTCACCAACACCCATTCAAGCTGCAACCCTGCCTGACTCATTGGCGGGTCGTGACGTGCTTGGCCGCGGTCGTACTGGTTCCGGTAAAACCTACGCCTTCATGTTGCCAACAGCAGCTCGATTGGCCGGCGGCCGTGCGGCAACCGCGCGTCGTCCTCGGTCACTTGTACTCGCACCAACACGCGAGCTCGCCCTCCAGCTTGCCGAAGCATTTGAGCCACTCGGTGCGGCAACCGGACTCTCTTCAACAACTATGTTTGGCGGGGTCGGCCAAAACCCACAGGTCAAAGCGCTCCAACGCGGCGTTGACGTGCTGGTTGCCTGCCCAGGTCGCCTGTTGGATCTGATGGGGCAAGGTCACGTTGACCTTTCCGGCGTCGAGATCCTCATTATCGACGAAGCCGATCACATGGCTGACATGGGCTTCTTGCCGATGGTCCGCCGTATTCTCGATAAAGTAGCACCAAGCGCCCAGAAAATGCTGTTCTCCGCTACGCTGGATGCCGGCGTCGGCGTACTGGTCAAAAAATACCTTGACAGCCCAGTGGTGCACGAAGCCGATTCAGCGACCTCGCCGGTGTCCAAAATGGACCACCACGTGCTCGCCGTCGACGGTGATACCCGACTGACAGCGCTGACAAATATTTGTGCAGCCGACGGCCAAGCCATTGTGTTCACCCGTACCAAGCACGGCGCCAAGCGACTTGCAAAGCAGCTGCGCCAGCGCGGTGTGGCCGCCCTCGAACTGCACGGTAACCTTTCGCAGAATGCGCGCACCCGAAACCTCAATGCCTTCCACGAAGGTTCGGCTACCACCTTGGTGGCCACCGACATCGCGGCCCGCGGAATTCACGTCGACGACGTCGCATTGGTCGTGCACGCCGATCCACCTGCCGAACACAAAGCCTATTTACACCGCTCGGGCCGTACCGCCCGCGCAGGTCAGGCAGGCATCGTGATCACGTTGGCCCCGTCAAATGCTCAAGGTGAGGTGCGCCAGTTAATGAAGGCCGCCAAAATCTCACCCACCGTGCACTCCGATGGTGCGTCCAAAGAACTCTTGACCGACCTGGTACCTGGACAGCGAACATTCCTAGAGCCAGCGGAACTCGAGAAAGTTCTCGCGGTAGCCACCCCTGCGCCGCAACACGGTCAGCAAGGCAGCAAACAGAACGGCTCAAAAGGCCGCAGCGGTGGCCAGCGCAATGGTCGATCGGGTCAACAACGTGGCCGTTCCGGACCGCGCAATAACCAGCGTGCCGGGAACGGCCAGCGCTCCTCGAACCGTCGTCGTTCGTCGAGTTCAGCTCGAGGCTAGCCGGTCACCGCAGTAAATTACTGCGGTGAACCTGGTTGATGGGGAGGTTGGTAGCCGCCAAATTGTTGTGGCTGCTGACCGTACCCACCCTGTGGAAACTGCCCGGACTGCGGGTAGCCACCCGGCTGATTGAACTGAGAGTTCTGAGGCTGATGCTGCTGGAACTGCTGTGGTTGCTGGTGCTTTTGTTGTGGCGACGACGGCGAAGTTGAACCATCTGGTGCGAAATAGACCATGGTTCCGGCCAGCAGGACCAGGGCCATGAAGATCAACCAGACGAGTGAGAAGCCCACGCGGTAGCCGGCAAGAAAACCGACGACGGTCATGTAACGGCCGATCAACGCGAATGCGGTACCAATACCCAGCGCCACAAAGGCATAGCGGGTCCACCGGTTTGGCATGAGCAGTTCAATAACTGACATAGCTACGGTGCCGATCAGCAGTAGCATCAACAACCAGCCGCCAGAGCTGAAGTGTGACACGCCGAGCACTGAGCTCGGCGCCACCGAGGGACTGAAAAAGAACCCGAAGAGTGCCAAAAATGCGGCACCGCCGGCAATAAATAGGCCCCATGTGCCTCGCGAGCTCAGGTCGATTTTCGACGCGGCGCGCGGCTGATTCATGAACGGTTGCGTATACTGCGGCTGCTGAGGTTGTTGCTGCTGATATCCCTGAGTTTGGTGCGACTGGTTAAAACCGTATGACGGTTGGTCGTAAGCGTAGCCTTGCGAGACTTGGCCACTGTCTTGTGGGGACGACGCACCGAACTGCTGCGATTGCGGCATTGGATCGGCGGGCGAAGGCTGTGCCCAACCGGTTTGGCCCTGGTTGCTGAATGGTTGTGTCGGCTCTTCATAGGCCGGCGTTTGGTAGGCCTGTGCTTGGTCTGTTTGGTCCGCTTCGGGTTGCTCCGGGGAGGGGTGCTGGAACCACGAATTGGTCGGCGCCTCGTCTGGCTGCTCGGTAGGCTCGGCCGCGGGAAATTCTTCACCGGCGGGCTCGACAGGAGCGGCGTCTGCAACTTCGTCAGCGGTCTGCTCGGCTTGGCGGTCGCGAATCCAATCGGCTAAGCCGGGATACACGTTGGGGTGGTCCAAAATGTCATTCCACAGGTGCGGGTGGGTTTGTGCCAATTGTTGAAGCCGAAACGGTTCGATCGCGGGATCCGTGAGGTCGACCGGTTCGGGTAAAGACGGATTCGTCATGTGCAGTGTCCTTCGAGCTCATCAAGACGTGCGTAAGTTCAGTATTTCGGGGTGTCGGAACGATAAATATGACAAGACAACTTTTAACGTTGACGCCGCATCGAAAGTCTAGCCGAGCAACATATCTTGATGTGCCGTAAGTACGTACATTTTCCGGACTAGGCTGATATTCGCGCTAGTTATGCAGGCGTGTATAACAGTTGCATATATTTTCGGCGGCGGTGCGGTACATTTCCCCCGTCGTATTGTATGAGTAGAGCATATGGCTGACGAAAAAGAACCTCACCGCGATCCGTCGGAACCCGACGACGGCGCACTCGACGCCGAGACCCGAATGCTGCAGCGCATCGCAGCGTTGGGTGGCGATCAGCGGGATGCAGAAGAGTCGGCTGAAGCATCAGCCGAAGACGAGCCTGCCCGCTCGGATCCGGTGACCTATGACCCGTCCGTTGATACAGCTGAAGATGCCACGGAGCAGACCGAGACGATCGGCCCGGTTGCCGGTGGCGGAGCTGGGTCGACGGGGAATGACGACACGCCTACCGAGAAGCCCCGAAAACGCCGTCGCTGGCCTTGGATTATTGCCGCGATCGTGGTGCTGCTGGGTATCGGCTATGTCGGTGCCGCGTTTGCGACCGAAAATGACCTTCCGGCCACCCTGACCGTTGAGGGCGTGGACGTTTCCGGGAAATCGGTTGACGAAGCCGCCCCGGTGATCGAAGAGGAACTTGCTGCTCGTGCCGAACGCGAGCTCGTGGTCAGCGCAGCGGAAGCCGAAGCCTCTATCGTGCCGGCCGAGGCCGGCTACTCCTATGACGTCGATGCGACCCTAGACGACCTCACTGAGCTCACGTTTAACCCCGTTGACCTTTGGGGCCGAATATTTGGTGAAGCCCACGTTGCGGTGCAGACCTCGGTGGACGAGGAGGCGGCTCAAGACGCCGTCGCAGGTTTAGCGGAACAGCTGACCTACGACTCAACGGAGGGCTCAGTCGTCTACGAGGGCGAGACCTTGGATTATTCGGAGCCGATCAACGGCTTTACCGTGGATAGTGAACAACTTTCTCACGACCTGTCAGCCAACTGGTTGGGCACTGAAACCGAGCTAGATGCACCGGGAGAAGCCGTTGCACCGGCCGTCAGCCAGGAGCGTTGGGACACCTTTGTTGAAGAAACTGCGCAGCCACTGGTCGACGACGCCTATACCGTGACCGCCGACGACGCGACCGCTCAGCTCACGCCAGCCCAACTCGGAGAAGCCGCGGAAGTGCGCGTCGAAGAGGGCGAAGACGGGGATGCCCCGGCGTTGTCGCTGGATGGTGAGACCCTAACTGACGCGTTGTCACAAAATAGCGACGCATTCGAGTCCACGAATCAAGACGCCTCGGTCGAACTTACGGGTTCAGCCGGCTCGGCGTCCCC
>NZ_JAKDKW010000078.1 GCF_030453185.1 Yaniella sp.
CGATTAGCGCATTACCAACAGACTCTGGTCCCCGCAGGCAGCGAATTAGGCTAACTTCGCCGGGTTGCGATGCTCTCGAGCCGTGATGACCATGTCTCGGATGACGAAGGCCGCGTAGAGAACCAACAGGACAAATGCGATCGTGCTAGTGATTACGGCCTCTGGCCGTGCGACGTCACCCGAGAATAACGAGCCGAGTTCGACAACGTTCATGGCGGTCCCGGCGAGGCCCACAATTGCAACCACCAGGCCCAGAAGGGCACCGATGATGTGGTGGAGCATGCCGACGAGCGCACAAACGACGAGCGCTAGTCCGAGGAATGCCGGAATCATCGCGGTCCAACTTGCAAATTCGGTAACTGCATACGCAGCGCCGCCTACGATGATGAGGATAATGCCGAAGGTGATATGAATGCGTGACATGATGCCCTCCTGACGGTCTGCTATTGCATGACCTAGCAGAGCAATGAGTGACCATGCAGAGGTTTCGACCGTCTTGTGTCTATCATCTCACTGATGGGTGTGTCACGTAAAGCACTTCGCTGGCATTCTGCCACCGATCTGCTGCATCATCGACGGTTTGTTTCCAAGGGAATAGCAGTTCACGGCAGTCGAGGACGTTACAGCGATACCAACAGCAGCGTGGCCGCAAACACGAGCCCGGAAGCGAGGAGCACAATAGTGCTATAGCCGAGGATGTCGCGCATCTTGAGGCCCGCGATGGCTAGCAGCGGGATAGCCCAGAAAGGTTGGATCATGTTGGTCCACTGGTCGCCGTAGGATACGGCCATGATGGTAATTTCTGGGTCGACACCTAAATCAGCTCCGGCTGAGAGCATGATTGGGCCTTGGACGGCGAATTGTCCACCGCCCGACGGGACGAAAAAGTTCACCAGTCCGGCTGCGAAAAATGCCAGCATGCCGAAGGTAACCGGGTTGGAGATAGAGACAAAGGCGTCGGAGAAAATCTGCACTAGGCCCGAGCCGACCATGAGTCCGAGTATGCCTGCGTACAACGGGAACTGCAGCAGGATCTCGCCAACATTCGAGGCCGCATTCTTGGTGAGGGCAATCAGCTCGAATGGGTTGCGCACCAACAGCATGATCAATGCTAAAAATGACCAGTTCACAGTGTCCAAGGTGAGCGTGCCGCCGCGGCTGAAATGCAGTATGAGGTAGGCAACCAGCAGCAACCCAACCAATAGTGTCACAAGCCGACTAGCGTCGAGTTTGTCGGCGGGAGTGACAACTTCTTCTTGGCCGTCATCGACGGTTTCACGCAGGTCGATTTCCAGTTCGGAAATTTTATCGCCCTTACGGGGCGCAACCAAGAATAGCGCCAAGCCGACCACTAAAATGGTTGCCAGTGCCGCCAATAAGTTCCATCCGGAGAATACGGTTTGGCTGAGGGGGATGGTCTGGCCGTTTAAGGATTCTGTGAGAAATGAGTCTTCAGTCGCAGCGGTAAGCGGCCCCGAGGCGGAGTACCCCATGTGCCAGACGACGAATCCGGCAAAACCTGATGCCACGAGCATAGGGAAGTGCAGCCGCAATCCTCTTTCGCGCCCCTGATAGGCGACCTCGCGCGCCAGCAGGCCACCGACCACTAGCCCGAGGCCCCACGTAATCAGACTGGCAATGGCTGCTACGAAGAAAACAAAAACGTAGGCTGCTAATTCCGTCCGTGGAACACTGCCCAAGAAACTGAGGCCGCTGCGGACCGGTCCGGTATTCGCCAAGATGTGGCCGAGCAGCAGAATCAGGGCCATCTGGGTGATGAAGTCAAGTAGGCCGGCCAAGCCGTCGCCCCAATAGACCACCAGATCGCCCGGCGAAGTGTCTGTCAGTATGAGCGCCAAAATGACGACGATGAATGTCAGCAGAATTGAAAAAACCAGTGACGACGGAATGAAGCGTTCAACGATGTGGTTCACAGGGCGCATGGCTCTGGAAAGCGCCGTGCCTTCCTTATGCGGTTCGGTCGATGTGTTTTGGGGTGACATGTCAAAACTCCTCAAGGTGGGGTCCGGTGCTGGAGCATGATGTTATTGTGAGGTCGATCATACGGTATCCAGTGTGGTCGCATCGCGGTGACTTGACGCCGGCCGAAGCTGTGGGTACAGCAATTTCTGAGCAAAATCGCTTGATTTGTGTTGCTCAGCTCTTTCGAAACAAGAAAGCGGGCATTAGCGTGGAAGGACAGCATCCTTAATATCAAGGGTGAAAGGAGGGGACTGTGAGTCCTGAACATACTGAACCAGACCAGGCACCCCAACGCCCGGATCCGGAGCATGGCAAATCGCCTACCAAAATGGGATTCTTCATGGTGCCGGTGGAGCTTATCGGAACGGTGCTCCTACTAGGAGTCGGTGTCCGGTTTTTGACGGTTGAAGGTCAGCCTGATCTTGTTGCTTACGTTGCTTTTGTGCTCGGCGCCATTCTATTGGTGGACGTGATCCGTCGTCTCAGGAGACTCTCCACGGGACGCGACCGCTACTAGCTACGCACATCTTATGCAGTGACAACAAGAATCAGTGGGTATCCAGTCAATGTCTGTGATGCTCACTGATTCTTTTGTCTAGCGTTGGTGGCCTGCTGCGCAGTGCCGCATCTACGCTAAAAAGACATACTTGAGGCTTAAGTTTCTACAACCTGAGCCTGCTCATCGGAGGTGAGTTGCCGTGACCGACCGAACACCAGAACACCACGAGCACGACCCAAACGACAATCCGAATCTTGACCCCAACCCGGATGAAGACCCAGATTTAGAGGCCGGCGGAGGCGTGAAGCCAGGCCACACGCCTCCCGAATCGCAATCAGCTTCAGCCACGCCACGCCATACACCCAGCGCACGGCCACCGCGTTCGAAAATGACGCTGGTACTGATCGGCGTCATTGTAGCGCTCCTAGTATTTTTCTTCATCGCCTACGGCATTGGACTTTGGGACTAAGGCCACCAGTAGGTTCTAAGCTTCCACGACCGGCTGGATCCGTTTCCGGTACCGCATACCGCTGGCCTTTTGAACTGAGAAGTTTAGGTTCTGCCTGAGTTGAGGCAGCTATGCTTGTGCCTTGTGGCACCCCGGTAAAACTCGAGGTCGACCAGGGGAGTGGTTCTAGTTGAAGGAGTAACTGCGTGGGTCTGTTCATAGCGGTGGTCCCGGTATTGGTGACGCTGCTTTTGCTCGCTTTCTCACGAATCTCCGCGGCCATCCCGCCACTTCTGGGCACCGTCAGCGCAGCCATCATTGCTCTCTGGTATTTTGACACACCGGTTGAAAACCTTGTGGCCGCCTGGAATGACACCTTCTGGACACTGATAAAGGTTTTGGCAATCATCGGGGGCGGTGTCTTGCTCTCGGGGGTTATGGATCGCACCGGGGCTCAGCGTCGTCTGGCCGGTTGGCTTTCTGCCGGTGGCCCCGGAGTTGCGTCGGCGCTCCTGATGGCACACGGGGTCGTACCATTTTTGGAAACAGTCACCGGTTTTGGTGTCTCAGTTCTCATCGGACTGCCACTGCTGTTGTCTTTTGGTTTTACCCCGTATCGAGCTGCGCTGCTGACACTGCTGGGTCTGATGATCGGCCCCTGGGGTTCGATGGGGCCCGGGACGCTCATCGCAGCGGATGCGGCCGGAGCGCCACTGACCGATATGGGTTTGGTATCGGGGTGGATGAACCTCATCCCCTTCGTGGTCTCTGGTATCGCAGTCGCCATCATCGCGGGAAATGGGTACACCGCCACCAACATTCCAGGACGACGGAAGGTATTTTGGGCAGCGGTAGGGGCAGGCTCTGGCGTCGTGCTGTGGGGATTTACGATGACGGCGAACCTGTTGCTAGGCACGCCGGTGGCTGGCGCCGTGGCCACACTCATTATGGCGGTACTGTGGTTGATCTTGATTCGTCGCGGCCGTTTGACGCCGGGTCCTGGCCGCTCGCTTGTGCCGTACCTCGTCCTGCTGGTGGGCACCATTATCGGCCAAATCCTCTACCGCTCCATCGATCTTGGTGTGCTCGGCGAGATTATGTCTTCTCCTGCATTATGGTCGACGACGGCGGCGCTGACTGCACTGACTTTCATGAATATGCAGCCCGGAGACGAGCGGGCCCTGCCCAAGGCAGCACTGCAGATGTGGTGGGCGGTGGCAATCCCGACGGCCCTCTACGTGCTACTCGGCGTGATGATGGCCGGCGGTGGACTGGCAGACCAAATCGCCGGTAGCTTAGCCTCACTGGGCTCGGTTTACCTGTTCCTCATGCCCTTCGTGGCTGGCCTTTCGGGCTACATCACCGCTTCCGGCACCGGTGCGAACGCAATGTTCGGGGCCACACAGGTTTCGGCGGCACAAGGCCTCGGCGTCTCACCGCTGTGGGCGATGGGCTTGCAAAACTCGGCTGCCGGCTGGGCCATCATTGCGGGGCCGGCGCGTATTGAACTCGCCTATCGCATGGCGCACGTGTATCAGCGCGAGGATACTCCCGGCCCGGCAGTAAGCCGAGGATCGCTCCTGAAAGTACTGCTACCGATCGTGCTGCTCAGTCTGGTCCTCTGGGGCGTTGTCGCAGTAATCTTCCTACCGATGACGGGGTAGGCAGCCATCGACTCCCTGAAAATACTTATATCGCCTTATTTATAAGTGATATTGTGGTGCCATGATGCAGGCAGTAGGAATCATCGCAGACATCGTGGACTCCCGTGAGATGGTGGACCGTTCCGCCGGCCAGCGCGCAATCACCGACGCTTTTGCTGAAGCCGAAACAGCGGTGTCGCCCATCCGACCTGCCTGGGCGACAGTGGGGGACGAGTTTCAGGTGATTGTAGCGACCTGGCAAGATTCCTTGCGCCTTACATTGCGCATGCAGGCACTGCTCCCCGATGGTATACAGCTGCGCTACGGCATCGGAGCTGGCCAAATCAACACCATAGAACAAGGCGAGTCGGGTCCCATCCAGGATGGCACTGCCTGGTTGCACGCCCGTGCTGCCATTGACGAGGTTGAAGAGCGCCAGCAGCGTCGCGACGATGTGATGTCGGGTTTTTGTAGCGACGACGTCGACTTGGCGACAGCGGTCAGAACTCAACTCATGGTGCGCGATCATGTGTTGGGAAGAATGAAGGCTCGCGAACGCCGACTCTTGAGCGCCTTGCTCTGCGGCGCTACACAACAGGAGGCTGCTCGAAACGAGCGCATCTCGCAGGCCGCCGTTTCACAAACGCTGCATCGTTCGGGTGCCATGGCACTTTTAGAAGTCGATGATATGCTCGCGGTTTCGTCCGATTCCGAAAACTCGAAAGAAGACGCCTAATGCTCGCAGTGCTCACCATCTTGGCCGTGGCAGTCACCGACCTTCTCCGACTAGTCCAACCACACCTATCTTTCCGGGCCGCGCAGTTCATGCAAATGGGCTGGTGGGTGGTGCTAGCCGTTGCCGCCGCCATCTGGGTTCGACCTGAAGGTTGGGCCGGTGCCGTCGCAGCAGTGGTAGCCGCCGCCTGGTATTACGGCTCCGAGCGCATGGATGGTACGGAGCAGCAGCAACGCCCGCCCTCCGCGACATTTGCATGGTCGGGTGTTGGCCTTATCGCGGTTGTCGCCTGCTTGGCATGGTTGGACGTTGTTGCCTTGAAGACGTCGCCTCCTGACGGGCTCATGTGGATTGCCCTTGCACTGTTTTTGACCCAAACCGGAAACCAAGTCACACGGGCAGTCCTCTTGCTGTCCGGGCGTGATGCCGAAGGCCACGGAGCCTCCGGCGCTGTGCCGAGCAGTCGCCTCAAGGGTGGCAGGGTTATCGGCCCGTTGGAGCGGATTTTCATTATGGTGTTGACCGTTGTCGGTGCCTACCATGTGGTCGCTGCGTTGATGGCGGCCAAAGGCATTGTTCGTTTCCCAGAAATCTCAGCTGACGCGAAACGAGACCCAGCGGAATCTACGGCCGGAACGAAGGCCGAAGAGTTTCTCGTTGGAAGTCTCGCAAGCTGGGGACTTGCCGGTGGTGCTGGGCTCCTCGCGGCGATGTTCTCATGACAAGGGTGCGCGAAACACCTTATAATCTGCTAGTTATAAGGTTTTTAGCGCAGCTGCAGTTGCGGCCAGTGGGCGGTGTCTCGTAAAAGCTGTCGGTCATGCGTCGCCAACACTACAGCAGCACCAGTGTGTTCGAGCGCCTTGGTGAGCTCGTCCACCAGGCGTATGGAAAGGTGGTTTGTTGGTTCATCCAACAGCAGCAGGTTTGGGCGACTCGCTAGCACTAACGCCAATTCCAGGCGCCGCTGCTGCCCCATCGAGAGCTCGCCAACGCGCATCTGTAGCTCGTCAGTACCCAACAGGCCGAGGTCACTCAAGCTCACGGCGTTTTTGTCGCTAACCAGCCTCCTGGCAATAAGCTGATGTACGTGTGATTCGAACAGTTGCCTGACCTTCAGCTTCGAGGGCAGTTCAGATTCCTGCTGCAGTGAACCAACTCGCACCCCGGTTTTCCGCTCGACATTGCCGCTGCTAGGTTGCAGATCTTGTGCAAGGACCTGGAGCAGCGTTGTTTTCCCGGCACCGTTCGGCCCCGTCACTACGAGTCGATCACCACCGGATAATGCCAGGGAAACCGGTGTGGTGAGTCGTTGATCAACGGTGGCTTGCTCCGCTGACAACAGTGTGACGCTGCTGCGGCTCGTCAGGTGCGGAAAATTCAATGTCAACGGCGGTTCGGGAACGGTGAGCGCATGAGCTGCCAAGGCTTCCTGTCGCCGCTGAACATTATGCACCGTCGATGCAGCACGAGTGGCTCGGAGGTGTTTACCAGAGCCTTTTGGTGGACGCCATCCACTGACCAGCCGATCCTGGGCTGCTTGCAAGTCGTCCTGAAGTTTGGCATGTTCGACCTGCTCGCGCGCATACTCTTGTTCCCACTGAATTCGTTCGACAGCTGAGCGATCGCGGTAACCCGTATAGCCGTCACCGTATAACCGTGGACGGCCATCAGGTGTCGAATCCAAGCTCAGTAGACTGTCTGCCAGGTCGGCGAGCAAAGCACGATCGTGACTCACAACGACGACGCCACCATCACGGTCACGTAGTCGATCGGTCAGGAAGTCTAAGCCACTTCGATCCAAGTGGTTGGTGGGCTCATCCAGCAGTAAGAAATCGTGTGTACCACCCAGCAAACATGCAAGGCGGACGCGGTAGCGTTGTCCAACAGATAGCGTGGACAATAGCACTTCACCGTTGGTCTCAGCATCGAGCGCCTCGAGTGCGAGTTGGACCCGGCGCTCAGCGTCCCAAGCCTCGAGTGCCTCGGCGCGCTCAAGTGCCAGGGCGAAGCGCTCCATGGCATTTTTGGTATCGTCGGCCATTGCCTGTCCTGCCGCATCAAGTTCAGCCAAGGCGTCAACCGATGGAGCGATGGTTTCTGCCACAGCATCTGCGACTGTGCGGTCGTCGGCCGCAGGCATTTCTTGCTCAGCGACACCGATTGTCCCTTGGCGAGTGACGGTTCCAGTGTCCGCTTCTAGATGGCCGGTTAGTACGTGCAGCAAAGTGGTCTTGCCTCGACCGTTTTCGCCGACAATTCCAATGCGGGACGTGGGTGTGACGGTGAGGTGCACTTGTTCCAGGACCTGCTTGGAGCCAAGGGCCAGGCCTAGGTTGTTGAGGGATAAATGGGCGCGCGAATGCGCAGGGTAAGAAGTTTTGGAAGGCATACAAATTCCTTGAAGTCTCGCGCGTACTGGCGCGAAAAATGAACATCGACCGAATCGGTCTTGGATACGAAAAGACCTCGGCTCGGGTATGAAAACAACGAGCGCGAAAAGGTCGATCGGATGTTACAGGAAAAGCAGAAGTTGCATAGCCATGCCAGCAGTCTAGCGCGCGCCGTATGTTGTTGACCAGTTGTCTGGGTGTTAGAGAATTCTTTTCCGCAAAGCTACTGGTCAGTAGCTGCTTGAGGGTTTTAATTGTTGATCTATACCTGATCTGCGACGACACACTTAGGAGTCGCTTGTCGGCCATCCGAGACCAGTCTCAACGGGCTAGCCGCCAATGCGTGAAAGTTTCAATAATAAGTAGAAGCTGTGATGTTCGCCATGTATTCTGTGTTCGTTCCACTATAAAAGTGTGTTCATTTACTGATGTCTGCGCCGTTTGGGCCTTGTCAAAAGGCCGGAAGGACAACGGCAATCTCATTCACTTGGAAGGAAACACCGCATGGCGGAAGATGAAAATAACAAGAGGGGTCGGCTAGCTACAGCTGTGCTTGCCGGCTCGGCTCTCGCGTTCGGTTCATTTGCGATTGGAGCGCCCGCGGCGCTAGCGCAAAACGAAGCAGATCAGGACGAGCAGACCGAGCAAGCATCCCCTGATACCGCTACTGAGTCACCTGCATCTGAAGAATCTCCCTCAGCCACCGGCGAGCAGGACGCTGATGACAACGACCAGAGCGAAGCTGAAGAGGAAGACGCTGATGAGCGAGCTGGGGATGACCAGGCTTCAGCCAGTGCAAACGCCACCTCAGAAGACGGTGGGGATGACGAAGCTGCTCATGAAGACGGTGGGGATTTCGGCACTCAAGAAGTAGATTCCGATGTCTCAATTGATAAGAGTCAAGTGTGGCCGGGCGATACCGTAACCGTCACTGGTTCAGGCTTCACCCCAGATGCCGAGCTCGTCATCAATTTAGTTGAGAACGATATCGAGGTATCAGAAGGGCCCCAGATCGGTACGGTTACGACTGATAGCCAAGGCGCATTCACTGTCACCGTGACCATCCCCGAGGATACTCAGCCACGGGACTATAATGTTTCAGTCTATGATGAGGCAGAATTTCACACTTTCAGTGTGCCACTTGAGGTGCTCGACGACAGCGACGTCGAAGTAGATCCACAAGTTTATACCAGCCCGCGTTCAGGACCTGCCGGCTCGACTATATCCATCTCCGGTAGCGGCTACACCCCGCACGGTGAAATCGAACTATCGCTGACCCCCACCGCTGGTGGCGATTCAATAACACTCGACTCGGTGACCGCTAACTCGAATGGCATGCTCGAGACATTCGAGTATTCACTGCCTGAATCCATTGACCGTGGCGTGTACGTGCTGACCGCAGTTGACGCTCAATCGGGCGAAGAAACCACCAATGAGTTTAACGTTACAGACGTTACCCTTGAGGTTGATCCTGAGACCATTCCAGAAGAAGATTTTGCCCTTGCACCGTCTGACGGCGGCGGTGTGACACACACCGTTGAAGGCCTGGAACCGGGCGATGAGGTCGATTTCAACGTTGGCAACGCGTATAACCCCATGGAAGGGCTGTCTGGTAGCGCCACAGCAGATGAGAATGGTGTTGCAGAGTATGTCGTGCACGACGACAGTGACAGCGTTTACATTGGCCGCTACAGTACCACTGTAACCCTCAGCGACGGAACCCACGTCGCGCAGGGCGGATTTGAAGTCACCAGCGAAGAACCACAGGCATCGATATCAGCCAATGAAGTAGCGCCGGGTGAACCAATCTATCTGTCGGGCAGCAACTTTAGCCCCGATACAGATGTGACCATGAACTGGGATCTTGATGAACCCATGACAACGCAGGCCGATTCCGAAGGCAATTTCTCCCATGAGATCGTTGTCCCCGACGATGCTGAATCCGGAACCTATGAAATCGAAATTACCGACGAGACCAGCGGGAAGTCTACGACCGTAGAGCTGTCGGTGGGTACCTCCGATGATGACGAACCCCCGGTTATTGAACCAGAAATCAGCCTCGACGCCACTGAAGCGTATCAGGGCGAAATGGTTGGACTGTCCGGTGCCGGTTTCACCCCGAACGGCGAATTCGAACTTGTCCTGGATTCGGAAGTAGTTAGTGTAGTAGCTGATGAAAACGGCGAGCTAACCGACGCGGTACTACAGGTTCCAAGGGATCTTGCCGCTGGTACCTATGATGTTGTGGCCCGTGATCTGGAGGCCGAAGGGGAAGCTACAGCTGAGCTGACGGTTGTTGAAGCTGATGAACCGACATTGCGCATCACTCCAGAAGAAATCACGCTCGATGATTTCGTCCGAGACGACGAAGATGACGACAATGGTGTCGTCCATACCATAGTCGGTCTTGAACCCGGTGCGGACATTGAAGCCGTCGTTGATGGCCCAGAGGGCGTGCAGACGGTAGAACGCGATGAAACCGCTAATAAAAACGGTGTCGCCGAGTTCGTTATCTACGGTTATGATCTTGACGATCCAACCAGCTACCTGGGCGTCTACGATACAGAAATCACCATCGTTGAAGATGATGCAGATCCGCTGCAAGGAAATTTCGAAGTCATCGCCAATCAGGATAACGGTCCATCAATCGAACTTGGCGCAAACAGCGTCTACCCAGGTGACACCTTGTCTGTTACCGGTAGCGACTTCACCCCAGAAGGCGATGTTACGTTGGAATGGAACCCAACGGTCGATGCTAACGTTGATGCAGACGGTAATATCGACGCAGACCTCAACATTCCAGAAGACACCGAACCCGGTGTGAAGGAATTGACGGTCACAGATGAAGCATCAGGTGACCAAACTTCTGCTGAATTTACTGTGCTTGATCCTGCCGATCAGGTCACCGAACCTGCGATGAGCATCGACCCTGAGGAAATCGCCGTTGATGATT
>NZ_JAKDKW010000019.1 GCF_030453185.1 Yaniella sp.
GGTTTCTCACTGTTCGGCTCATTGCTTCCGGACGCGTTGAGCCCGTTCATTACACAGGTGGCCTGGTGGGCCATATTCGGGATGGTCCTTGGTATCTTGCTGGCACTTACCGGCCCGCGGTTTCTGCATGAAGCGGAAACGACGGTTGTCTCTTCTCCGGTGGCAGGCCGCTGGCTGGCGCTGAATAGTCCGGCCACCAAAACCCCGAGTCACGGTGTTCGGGCATACGGTCAAACCTATGCCATTGACCTGGTCTATGAACCGGATGGACACGAACGTCCCAGATTCGGTGTGGGGCCAGCAATGCGTCCACCCCAGCAGTATCCGGCGTTCGGCGAAGCCGTGCATTCAATGGTCAGCGGCACGGTAGTTCGGGCATCAGCGTGGCATCGCGACCACAGGTCCCGTTCCAAATTGTTGGCGCTCATCTACATGATGTTCGAAGGCACCATTCGAGAATTGGGTGGGCCCGGCTTTATTCTCGGCAACCACGTAGTGGTTCGAAGCGATGAGGGGCTCTACGCAGTGACTGCGCATTTGCAGCAAGGTTCAACTCTGGTGAGTTCCGGGGAGACGGTTGTAGTAGGCCAACTGATTGGGCGTTGCGGAAACTCCGGTAACAGCAGTGAACCTCATGTGCACTGCCACCTCATGGATAGGGCTTCGCTATTTCGCGCCATCGGGCTACCCATGATGTTTGACAGCATCGTCCTTGACGATCAACTGAACCCCGTCAACGCTTTGCCAAAAGATGGTCAACACATGACCGCAAATCGGTGAGACGACTCGCCAAGTGCGGGAAGTCTAGCGGGGGCGGAACTCGGAAACCATCGGGCATTCCATGGGATCAGCGTAGCCCAGGCCAACCCTGTTGAGATATTTGACGACGATCGCATATGACTCAATGAGGCCGGCCTCCGTGTAGGGGATGCTGCGCTCTTCACAATGCTGGCGAACCATCGGCTGTACTAGCGGTAGATGGGCGCTTGGCATTCGAGGAAACAGGTGGTGTTCAATCTGATAATTTAGGCCACCCATTGCCCAGTCGACGACCTTGCCACCGCGAATATTGCGCGAGGTCAACACCTGACGGGATAAAAAGTCGATTTTGGAATCATGGGGGATCAGCGGCATACCCTTGTGGTTGGGAGCAAAGCTGCCACCCATATATACACCGAACACGAGGAGCTGCACGCCCATGAAGGCTGAACCAAGACCCGGGCCCAGGACAACCAGCACGAGTAACGGGAAGCTGATGAAACGGAATGCCAACAATGCCAATTCGACGCGGCGATGCTTCAGTTTTCGGTTCTGTAGAACAGATTTCACGGAATTGTAATGCAATGCCAATGCAAACAGGCACAATAGCGGGAAGAACAGCCACCCTTGACGGCGAGTGACCCACCCCATGAAGCCAGTACGCTCAGCTTCTTCAGGAATGAACACCAGTGCACCGGTGGCGATGTCGCCGTCCTTGCCCACGGTGTTCGGGTTGGCGTGGTGTCGACCGTGTTTGCGGGTCCACCAGCCGTAACTCAACCCCACTATCAGGTTGCCGCAGATGCGCGAGAACCACGCATTACGTTTCCCCGAAGAGAATATCTGCTGATGCGCTGCGTCGTGGGTCAGGAACCCCGCTTGAGTGAACAGCACGCCGAATAACGCTGCGACCGCCAGCTGCCAGTAGGTGTCACCCAGTGTGAATAACAGGGTAAACGCCCCGGCTAAGGCCAGGCCTAAGAATATCATTCGAGTAATGTATCGCCCGACGCGTCGCTGCATCAGCCCGGCATCTTTGACTTTGCGAGAGAGCTCAAAAAAGTCACTGACCTGAGGGTTCTCGCCGGGTTGTTTTACTGTCCGGCGGCCCGTTGTAGTCGGCGTCGACTCGAGCTGTGATGTTTCATATGGAGATGGCATACTCTTGACGGTATGCAAAACAGGGCTGCTTTACATCACCCAGTAGAGCCAATTACACCCCCTACCGGGGTATGGCCTGGGCCTGCAATGGCAGCCTGGCGTACACTGCGAAACCACCAGTGAGCGTGGGCTTGGTTTCCGAAGACCCTCCCACTGCCGCGGTCCGTTCGTGGATACCCGTCAAGCCAAGACCCGAACCTGCCGACGAAACGTTTTGCACTTTCGGGGGCCCGTTGATGACGGCAATGTGCAACCAGTGCGTATGTTCATCGGTGCTGGCCAAAGTGACATTGACGTCGACCTCAGTGCCCGGCGCGTGGCGTAACGCATTGCTCAGTGCCTCTTGCACCGTTCTGTAGGCAGCGAGAGCGGTAGCCGGTGCTGTATTGCCAAGCAGCCCGTCGTGCGTTTGCTCGAGGCCGCGGTAGTGGATGACGGTTCCTGATGCTCGAGTTGCATCCACGAGGGCGTCGATGTCCTTTAAGTTTGGAGTCGGTGCGGTCGGGGCTTCGTCGTCGTTGCGCAGAATACTGAGCAGCATCCGCATTTCACTCAGGGCCTGTCGCGAGGAGCTGGCGATTTCTTCAAATTCACGCTGAGCAGTCTCCCCGATATCCGGATTTCGATAGCGTGCAGTAGCAGCTTGAACACTGATCACTGACATACTGTGGGCGACGACGTCGTGCAATTCACGGGCAATCCTATTGCGTTCTGCTAGTTCCTTGCTTCGTCGATCTTGCAGGGCACTAGTTCGTTCGGCGGCCTGTAGCCGACCAGCATTACGAATCCACATTCGGCCAAGGGTTGCCGATGCCACCGTACCGGCACTCACCGAAGCGAAAACAATACTGTTGCCCAAAGCGCCCGCGGGGATGTCCTGGGCGACCGCAAACATCACGCCAAGTGTCACGAGCACCGAGGCAGACCAGCCAGAAATCGCGTAGTACCAGGGCTTCACGAAGCCCACCACGATGAATACGGCACACTGGGTCAGCAGCACCGTCACCGGCCAAGGCCACACTGCTACACCCGCATCGGCAGTTAGCGCAATGAGCGCTCCTGAAGCAATCAACGATAGGCCCATTCCGGCCCAAGCCCAGCGCAGGGAGAATAAGATCGCCGCGCAATGAAGAGTCACCCATATCATGGCATCTAGGATGCCGACGGAATAGAACACAGCCAGTACAGGCCACCCGACGGCAAGCAGGGTGGTTGCCGCGACTCCGGCTCCGGCACGAGACCAGGCGGTAATGCTAAAAGACCGCTCAGGCGAAATGTCGGTCGCGTCTGGTGCAGTCTCGAATGTTTTGGTCCCCAATAGGGCAGCAGTGAGCGTTGCATCCAGCTTTGCCAGCCCGGCCACGACCGGTGCCAGAGTGCTAAGAAACACGATTCCGATCACAAAGTGTGCCCCTACATCGAGTAGATACTGAAGCACCGCGCCGTCTGGGATCAGCGCTGGCTCGGCAAGCTGCAAGAGCTGCATCACAGTGCGATCACCGGGTAAGTATATAGACCAGAAGAAATAGGTGACCCCGCCTATCCCAATCAATGTCCAGCTAAGCGTTAGGGCAAATGTTGCCAGCCGAAGGGGAAAAGCGAGGAGTCCTTCGAAAGCTAGATCCAGCCAGCGTCGAGGATCCGAGATGATGCGCAGCTTGCCGAACACCCCGGATGCATAACGCCGATAGGTTACCGGTTCAACGCTTGCCCCCAGCGCCTCCAAACGCCTTTTGGACAGTGCCGCAAGGGACGATGCGAAAAGTAATGTGAGCGGCAGCAGCAGCGCTCCCAACCAGACCACCAGGGTTGCAACCGAAACCGTCGTCATGATCACCAAGACGGGGAAACTGATGAGCGTGATAGGGAACCCAGCGAGCAGGTACCAAACATGTTTGCCGAATCGACGGACAGCTGAGGACTGGCTCGTGCGGTCTTGAGTCTGCCTGGCGGTTCTGTTCATGTTGGTTACTCTAGGGCCAATGCTTGGCTGGGCACATCACACTGCAGAGTGAACGTCACAGATGAAGCATGTTGTGGTGCGGTAGGTTTAAACCGTGTCTGAATCTCGATCTTCACCTGTTGCCCTACCTTCCTCATCTGATCCAGGTTCGGATGTGCGAGTGCTCATTGTCGACGACCAAGCGATGATCCGAGCAGGCTTTGCTGCTCTGCTGAATGCGCAGCAGGGGATCGACGTCGTCGGGACAGCCGATGACGGTGAGGGCATCGTGGACGTCGTGAAACGCACCAAGCCCGATGTAGTACTCATGGATATCCGAATGCCAAAGGTCAACGGACTTGATGCCACCCGTCACGTGCTGGCTGAATCGGATGAGGCCCCGAGAATTCTGATGCTCACAACATTTGATGCAGACGAGTACGTGTTCTCTGCATTGCGGGCCGGGGCCAGTGGGTTTCTGCTGAAGGACGCAGCTCCTGAAGAGCTCGTGTATGCGGTAAGGGTTGTAGCAGCCGGAGACGCCCTACTGTCTCCGCAAGTCACCAGAACATTGATATCTGACTACGCTTCGCGGCCCGCGACACCGCGCACCGACAGTACTGTTGAAAAGCTGTTGACCGAACGCGAACTCGATGTTGCTCGGTTGGTCGCCCGGGGGCACTCAAATACCGAAATTGCGGCGATGCTATTCCTCGCTGAACAGACCGTGAAGACTCATGTCTCACGCATCTTGAGCAAACTGGATTTACGAGACCGCGTCCAGATCGTAGTTACCGCCTATGAAACAGGTTTGGTTCGGCCGGGCGAAGCGCAGTCCTGACGCTCTAGAAACCGTTGCCGTGATCCCCAGAAAACTTGGTGAACAGATCATTGAGATCTGATTCAGTGAGCGTGGCTTCACGCTCAATCCAGGACTTATACACCACCCGGATCATGTTGAGTTCTGGTGACAGCGTGGTGTTCACCCAATCGGACTCTCGGTAGGTCACAACCTCTTCAGGGGTCACGACGTCGACGCTGCCCTTATCTGGGTAATGATGTATGGCCTGAATAACTGCCACTGACTGGCCATCACGATAGATCAGTGTCTGACCTACGTTTCGATGGTCGAGCGTTTTTGCTTCGAACATTTTGAAAGATTTCCTTTAATTTCATTTCATTGGTGGACCCACGCCGGCTGCCTACACTACGAAACACGCTATTTCTATCTACTGCAGTGTCATCGTTTGGTCACCAGGGCGTAAGACCATGGAGTTCATCCTATGTGATAGAGCCGCGAAAATGAACGCCATAAGAGGCGCTTCTGCACATGGCATTACGCATTTTCAAATCTCACGAACGAAGCATAGAACATCGCAGAGGGACCATACGATTTTGCACGTTGGAAACTTATGGGATATTGTTGTCTTCGTTGCCCAATGGCACGCGGATGTAGCTCAATGGTAGAGCCTCTGCCTTCCAAGCAGATAGTGCGAGTTCGATTCTCGTCATCCGCTCCAAGCTCCGATTCTCAAACATAGAGTCGGAGCTTTTTGCATCCCTGGAACTTTTTCTGCAACCGCCTGGACCGAAGCAACCTGTCGTTCCGAGATGGACTCACCGGGGGAGTGGCCCAAAGTGTCACCATGCAGAAGTGAGTCCTTTTCCGGGCATGCGGAAGATCACTTTTGGGCTGCAGAAGGCTGCAATGACGCCAAAATTTTCGAACTGGTCAGAAAAACCTTCCTTCGATTTGGACTTTCTGAATCCTTTGTCATATAGTTATCTCTCGGCGCCATGGTGCGAGCCGCTACAGGGGTAAGACTTCAATGGCGGATAATCCAGCAGGTCATAGACCTGATCGCGGGACGTAGCTCAGCTTGGTAGAGCGCGCGCTTTGGGAGCGTGAGGTCGCAGGTTCAAATCCTGTCGTCCCGACTGCATGGTGCTGTCGGAAGCATAGTATGTGATTCGGCCAGTACCGAAACCATAAAATATTCCGATTAGAACCCAGGAGTCCTACGTGGTCCAATCCACCGTTGAAAACCTCGCCCCTACACGGGTCAAGCTCGAGGTTGAGGTTCCTTTTGATGAACTCAAACCGCGTATCGATGCTACTTACAAATCACTAGCAGACCAGATTCAGGTCCCTGGCTTCCGTAAGGGCAAAGTTCCAGCACGTTTGATCGACCAGCGCGTCGGCCGCGGATTCGTTATTGAAAACGCCGTGAACGACAACCTTGATTCGTTCTTCCAGGAAGCACTGAGTGAACAGGAACTCACACCCCTGACCCGCCCAGAAGTCGATGTGACTTCCGTGCCTGGCAATGAGGGTGATGAAGAAGCCCCGCTGAAATTCAACACCGAGTTCGATATTCGTCCAACGATTGAACTGCCAGACTATAAGGACCTCGAAGTCACCGTAGATCCAATTACCGTGACGGAAGAACAAGAAGCAAAAGTTCTTGATGAACTGCGCGAACGTTTCGCAACACTGGTGGACGTCGAACGTCCTGCCGAAAAAGGCGACCACGTAACCATCGGTCTGAACGCAACGATTGATGACGAAGAAGTCGATACCGCAGAAGGCCTGTCCTACGAAATCGGCTCCGGCTCGATGCTGGATGGCATGGACGAAGCGCTCGAAGGTCTTTCAGCTGGCGAAGACGCCGTCTTTGAAACCACCCTGGCAGGTGGCGAACACTCCGGTGAAACCGCAACCGTCAAGGTCGTGCTGGAATCCGTCAAAGAACGCGAACTGCCAGAAGCCGATGATGACTTCGCACAGTTGGCCTCTGAATTCGATACCATTGATGAACTCAAAGAAGACCTAAAGAACCAAGCCGCAGAAGAATCCAAGACCAATCAGGGTGTCGAAGCCCGCGAGAAGGCCTTGGAAGAACTGCTGAAGCTTGTTGAAGTTGATGTTCCAGAAAACATGCTCGCCGAGCAGGTAGAACAGCACTTCACCTCGCAGGGACATGCCGAAGGTGATGACCACGACACTGAAGAGCACCGCGAAGAAGTGACTCAGAACTTCCGCGAAGCTTTCGTCAACGAGGTCGTGCTGGATACCATTGCCGACGCGGAAGAAGTCCAGGTCGAGCAATCGGAACTGATCGAATACATTCTCAGCTCCGCATCGCAGTATGGCATGGAACCAAACCAGTTTGCGCAGATGCTGGACCAGGCCGGACAGGTTCCAATGATCATGGGCGAAGTCCGTCGTCGTAAAGCACTTGCTGCTGTTCTGGAAGTCGCCAAAGTTGTGGATACTGACGGTAACGAAGTTGATCTGTCGTTCTTCTTGACTCCTGAAGGTGAAGAAGACGCTGCATCAGAAGAAAACGTTGACGAAGACAACAGCTAAGTTCTGAATCAACACCAAGGTCCGCTCCTATAATAGGGAGTGGACCTTGGCTGTTTAAGTACAGATAACGGCTTTCAGCGAAAACAGTGAGTCAACCCTGCTCAAGTTATGTTTTCACAAGTAATGTCTTTCAACAGAAACAAGTTTGCAAAACCATATGCACGCCAGTGAAGGAAGGTAGGACGTCGTGACTGAATCGTCCAACGCGCCACGCATGGCATCGGTAGATCCGGCCAACCGTGAAGACTACATCTACAACCGTTTGCTCAAAGAGCGCATTATCTGGCTCGGGTCAGAGGTTCGCGATGATAACGCGAATGCCATCGCATCCCAGATGCTGCTATTGAGCGCCGAAGACCCAGAGGCAGATATCTTCCTCTACATCAACTCACCCGGTGGGTCAGTGACTGCAGGAATGGCTATCTATGACACCATGCAGTTGATTCCAAATGACGTGGTCACCGTAGCCACTGGTCTGGCCGCCTCCATGGGACAGTTCCTGCTGTCCTCGGGAACGCCAGGCAAGCGCTATGCCACCCCGCACGCACGTATCCTGATGCACCAGCCATCCGGCGGCATCGGCGGTACTGAGTCGGACATTCGCATTCAAGCACAGCTGATCATGCACATGAAGCAGGTCATGTCTGAAATCACCGCGGAGCGAACCGGCCAGAGCCTTGAAACCATCCTAGAAGATAACTCCCGTGATAAATGGTTTACCGCTGAAGACGGATTGGAATACGGCTTCTTTGACCACATCGCCTCCGGTACCGCCTCAATGGTCGGTGGCGGCGGAATTGGCAATAAATAGTCGCCGGTAGCCAGTCGCGAATACTTATACGATTTTCCTTCAGGAGACTTTCATGAACCACGATATGCCACAGGGCACCCCGGCAACCCCGATGCCCTCAAACCGCTACATCTTGCCACAGTTCGAAGAACGTACACCCTACGGCTTCAAACGCCAGGATCCATATGCACGGTTGTTCGAAGACCGCATTATCTTCCTAGGCACTCAGGTCGATGACGCCTCTGCTGACGACGTCATGGCACAGCTGCTTGTCTTGGAAGCTATGGACTCGGACCGTGACATCACGCTGTACATCAACTCACCTGGTGGCTCATTCACCGCGATGACCGCGATCTATGACACCATGCAGTTTATTCGCCCAGAAATCCAGACCGTAGCGCTGGGGCAGACGGCATCGGCCGCTGCAGTACTGCTGGCAGCTGGTACACCAGGTAAACGCCTGGCGCTACCCAATGCCCGCGTACTCATCCACCAGCCATCAATGGGCGGCGACCGCGGTACAGCCACCGATCTGCAGATTCACGCAGACGAACTGCTTCGCATCCGTACCTGGATGGAAGAAATTCTGGCCAGCCACACTAACCGCACAGCGGACCAGGTTCGCGAAGATATTGATCGCGACAAATTCCTCTCGGCTGCAGGAGCCAAAGAATACGGCTTGGTTGACGAGGTACTGGAATCTCGCAAAAAAGACGCTGAGTAACATGAGCCTCTGATAATGATGGCGTTCCGCAATGCCGCGGGACGCCATCAGTTCATTAACGCCAATGCACAGGGTGACATCGGCGAATAAAGTTATCCACGCCTGGTGCAACCTCCCCAGGAACAGGCGCCCAACCAATTATGCTGGACTAGTAAGGCGCATAAGGAGATGAAATGGCTCGAATCGGAGAATCGGCAGATCTGCTGAAGTGTTCTTTCTGTGGGAAAACACAGAAGCAGGTACGAAAGCTCATTGCAGGCCCCGGGGTCTACATTTGTGATGAGTGCATCGAGCTGTGCAACGAAATCATTGAAGAGGAACTGGCAGAGGTTACCGAAGGCGAAGATTTTACGCTGCCTACGCCGCAGGAAATCTACGCTCACCTCGACGAGTACGTGATCGGTCAGGATCGTTCCAAGGCTGCCTTGTCAGTTGCGGTATATAACCACTACAAGCGGGTCCACGCCCAAGACAATATTAAAGCTTCGATGCGCGAGTCATTTGGTACGGATGTTGACTTTAGTCACCTCGAGGATGTTGAAATTGGTAAATCCAACATCATGCTCGTAGGGCCTACTGGCTCTGGTAAAACGTATCTCGCGCAGACTCTGGCCCGGAAACTTGACGTGCCATTTATCGTTGCCGACGCAACGTCGCTCACTGAAGCAGGCTACGTCGGCGAAGATGTCGAGAACATTCTGCTCAAGCTTATTCAAGCCGCTGACAATGATGTGTCCAAGGCTGAGCAGGGCATTATCTATATTGACGAGATTGACAAGATCTCACGCAAATCTGAGAACCCTTCTATAACTCGTGACGTCTCGGGTGAAGGCGTACAGCAATCACTGCTGAAAATCCTTGAAGGTAGCGTGGCCTCGGTGCCACCACAAGGTGGACGCAAACACCCGCACCAGGAATTTTTACAGCTGGATACCTCCAACATTCTCTTTATTGTGGCAGGAGCGTTTGCGGGTCTCGAAGACATCATCGAAGCACGTGCCGGACACAAGGCCATCGGCTTTGGTGCGCCACTCAAAGTCGCTGGCCAAAACGAGAACCCGTCGTTTGCAGATGTTCGTCCAGATGACCTGGTGAAATTTGGTCTCATTCCAGAATTTGTTGGTCGCCTGCCGGTGATCACCGCTGTGGACCACTTGGACGAAGCTTCATTGATCAAGGTGCTGACTGAACCGCGCAACGCGCTGATCAAGCAATACCAGAAGATGTTCGCACTCGATGGTGTCCAACTGCACTTTGAAGAAGACGCTCTAAAAGCGATTGTTGCGAAAGCAGAAGACCGGGGAACCGGTGCTCGCGGCTTGAGATCTATCATTGAAGACGTACTGCAGCCGATCATGTTCGATCTACCATCGCGCGACGACGTCGCAGAGGTAACGATTACCGGTGGAACCGTTGACGGCACGGGACAACCCGTCATGGTCCCACACGAAGTAGAGCGAAAACGTCGCAATAAATCCGCATAAGGAGAAGCCTTGTCACAGACTGTAAAGTTTTGGTTCGACCCAGCCTGCCCATTCGCATGGATCACCTCGCGCTGGATCCGCGAAGTAGAAGAAGTCCGCGATATCACGGTTGATTTTAACGTTATCTCGTTGGGTGTCCTCAACGAAAGTAAAGACGACCCCAACAACCCAGAAACCCACAAGAAATGGCAGGGTGCGCGTGCAGCGCTAGCCGTTCGTGAGCGCCACGGTGCAGAAAAAGTTGCCGACTTCTATACTGCAGCCGGTACTCGCATCCACAATAAAGGCTACGGTCTTGATGACTACGAAGCAGCGCTATCCGAAGCATTAGACGAAATCGGTGTCGATGACGCCGCAGAAATCCTCGAAGAATCCCAAAAGGAAACCTACGACCAGGGCCTTCGTGATTCCACGAAGGCCGCACTGTCACTTGTAGGCGACGATGTGGGCACCCCGATCATTGCGATCGGAGACTCCGCATTCTTCGGACCGGTTATGACACGTATCCCACGCGGTGAACAAGCCGGGAAGATCTGGGACGGTTTTGCCGCCCTCGTTGACTTCCCCTACTTCTATGAACTGAAACGGTCTCGCAACACCGACATTGATTTCAGCTAACTCACGTCGCGATAGAATTTTGCCCCAATGGTTCAAACCATTGGGGCAAAACTGTATCTAGGTGAGACTACTCGGCGTCGGCCAGTGAAACCTGTGTCAGACGGAGATCGACAATTTCATCATCTTCCGTTGTGACAGCCTCACCCTGTTCCAGGTTGAGCTCGCTGACATTGCCGGCAGCACGCAGGTCATCAAGACCCGCCTGCAATTCTTCGATCCGTGCCTCGGTAGTCGTGATCGTCGCGGAGAGGACCTCGGTACGTTGTTTGACCTTGGCATCAGACTTTGCTTTACGAATCCGCGAGATAGCGCGCGTCACCGTTGTTAAGACGTCCGCGTCACCTGAAGTAGCGGCTTGCGCAATTCCGCCCAGCTGGTTTTCAAGACCTGGCCAAGCCTGTTCGTGGACTGAGCCCTTACGCCACCAGGACCATACCTCGTCGGTCGCAAACGGCAGGAATGGAGCCAACAGTCTGAGCAACGCATCCAGTGCAGTTGCCAACGTAGCTACGACTGATGCCTGTTCGGCTTCACCTCGGGAACCGTATGCGCGGTCCTTAATGAGCTCAATGTAGTCATCCGTGAAGTGCCAGAAGAAGGTCTCCACCAGATTTAGGGTTCGAGCGTAATCGTATTTCTCGAACGCACGCGTCGCCGGAACGATTGCCTCATGCAACTGCGCCAAGAGTGACTGATCCAGTGGATGACTAATCACGTTGGCATCAGCAGCACTGGTCACAATCTTGTCTTCCGTCGCGCCTAGATTCAGCGCAAACTTCGAAGCGTTCAAGAGTTTGATTGCCAGACGGCGACCAATCTTCATTTGGTTGACTTCATACGCCGTATCAGCACCAAGACGAGCAGACGCAGCCCAATAGCGCACAGCATCGGAGCCGAACTGATCCAAAATATCCGATGGGACAACGACGTTGCCCTTGGACTTGGACATCTTCTGGCGCTGCGGATCCAGGACCCACCCGGATAGCGCAGTGTGTTTCCAAGGCACCGTGTTTTGCAGCTGATCGGCACGAACCACGGTGGAGAACAGCCAGGTTCGGATGATGTCGTGACCCTGTGGGCGCAGGTCGAATGGAAACACATTGGCGAAGTAGTCCTCGTCTTTGGACCACTGGCCAATGATCTGCGGGGTCAAGGACGACGTCGCCCAGGTATCCAACACATCAGGATCCCCCGTAAAGCCACCTGGAACATCACGTTGGTCGGCGGTAAAGCCCTCAGGAACATCGTCGACTGGATCAACCGGCAGCTGCGCATCGGATGGAACAATCGGATTGTCATAGTCGATATTCCCCTGATCATCAAGGCGGTACCACAGTGGGATAGCCACACCGAAAACACGCTGACGGGAAACGAGCCAGTCACCGGTCAGGTTCTCAACCCAGTTCGTATAGCGCGACTGCATGAAGCCTGGATGCCATTCCAGTTCGTTGCCGCGCTCCGTGAGCTTATGACGTAGCTCCGCGTCACGGCCGCCGTTTCGTAGGTACCACTGACGTGACGTGACGATCTCGAGTGGCTTATCGCCTTTTTCGAAGAAGTTCACCGCGTGGGTGATCTTTTCGGGTTCACCGTCGAGCAGGTCTGCGCCTTCGAGCATCTCGATGACGGCTTTTTGCGCGGAGAAGACAGTTTTGCCGGCAACTGCTGCATAGTTGGTCGCACCGCGTTCGGAGGTGATCCATTCTGGTGTGTCACGAGCAAAGCGTCCGTCGCGTCCAATGAGTGTGCGCGTTGGGAGTTGCAGCTCGCGCCACCAGGTGATGTCGTTCTGGTCGCCGAAGGTACACACCATAGCAATACCGGCACCCTTATCCGGCTGAGCCAGCTCGTGGGGGTACACCTCAACTTGAACATCAAAGAGGGGAGACGTCACGGTCTTTCCGAAGAGGTGCTTAGAGCGGTCGTCCTCGGGATGTGCGACCAACGCTGAACAAGCCGGCAGCAGTTCTGGACGCGTGGTCTCAATGAAAATCTCCGACCCGTCATCGGCATAGAAGGCATACCGGTAGTAGGCGCCGGGTACTTCTCTATCTTCCAGCTCGGCTTGGGCCACGGCGGTCTGGAAACTGACATCCCACATAGTTGGAGCTTCGGCATTGTAGGCATGCCCATCGGCTAAGTTCTGCAAGAAAGCCCGCTGGGAAACTTCGCGAGAGTGCGCATCAATGGTGCGGTAGGAGAGATCCCAGTCCACCGACAGACCCAACTGGGTGAAGAGCTGTTCGTAAATGACTTCATCATCACGGGATTGCGCCAAGCATAGCTCGATGAAGTTCTGACGGGAAACAACATCCCAGTCTCGACGATTCTTAGCGGGTTTTTCAGGTGGCTGATAGTTCGGATCGTAGGGCACACTGGTGTCGGTGCGCACCCCGAAGAAGTTTTGTACGCGACGCTCGGTCGGCAACCCATTGTCATCCCACCCCATCGGGTAAAAGACGTTCTTACCGCACATCCGCATAAACCGAGCAATCACATCAGTTTGGGTATACGAAAAGACGTGGCCCACGTGCAGTGAACCAGATGCCGTGGGTGGGGGAGTGTCGATCGAGAACACATCGTTGCGAGTGGTGTTTGGATCAAACGCATACACTCGGTTTTCAGCCCACCGGGCGTTGAATTTGTCTTCGAGTCCTTCGAGTCCAACTCGATCAGGAACATTTACCGTTTTGGGCGTGTCTGTGCCCATCTCATTTTCAGCCATGGCCACCATTGTTTCATATTCGCAGGACAGTTCTGGCCTCTGACAACATCGTAGAGATCGATATTTGCCAACTCGTGTTTTAGGGTTGACTCCATGAGTGATTCACAGCGTTCTGCCCTTGTTACCGGTGCGACCTCGGGTATCGGTCGCGCAACCGCCAAAAAGCTTATTTCTGATGGATGGACCGTCTTCGCTGCCGGACGACGTCAACAGCAACTTGAGACGCTTGCCACCGAGTGTGAGCAACTGCCGGGCAGACTGGTGCTCGTGGCCACGGATGTTACCGACAATGCATCGATCGATGCGCTGTTCTCAACGGTTGAGGCGGCCGGCGGCGTCGACACCATCCTCAATATTGCCGGGGGCGCACTGGGTGCGGAGTCTATCGCTGATGCCAACATCGACGATTGGCGGTGGATGATCGAAACCAACGTACTGGGCTCATTGCGCATTATTCAAAAGTTCCTGCCGATGCTGCGAGCACACGGTGAGGGGACCATTCTGAACCTCACATCAACAGCCGGTGTCGTCGCCTACGAGGGCGGCGGGGGATACAACGCCGCAAAATTCGGTCAGCACGCGCTGACCGGAGCCCTACGCTTAGAAGAAGCCGAACACAATATTCGTGTGGTCGAAGTACTGCCGGGATTGGTCAAGACGGAGGAGTTTGCCTCTAAGCGGATGCGCGGTGATGAGTCCAAAGCAGCTAATGTTTATGCCGGTGTTTCAAAACCGTTGACCGCCGATGACGTCGCTGATGTGTGCTCCTATGCCGTGAATTTGCCGCATCACATCAACCTGGATGAAATTGTGATGCGTCCCGTCAAACAAGCCGCCCAGCATAAATTGATTCGTGATGAGGGCACATTGTGAAAAACTGCGTTGGCAGGATCGGACGAACACCCGCCAGACTGCAGTTATTGGACTTGTCATCCCGTCGCTGAAAACGTGGAAGACGACGTAGAGGCGCTTGTTGAAATTGTTGTAAGCTAGGGATGATTGCGCAACGATCCGACCATCATCGGGGAGTGCTTCGGAAGAACGGCGTCAGCCTAGTAGAACCGAACGGGTCAGCCCGATACAGCTGCAATAAGCGATCTTGGGTCCCAAGATAAGCAGGGTGGTACCGCGCCAAAGGCGTCCTTGCAGACCGAGTGACGAAGTCGATGCAAGGAAGGTAACTGTGTACCCTCTGGCAAGTTCCCAACAAGGGTGGGTCAAATCTGGTTCCACCCCCTCTACGCCCAATCTGCCCACGATCGAAGAATCGATTCTCAAATACTGGGATGAAGACGGCACCTTCAAAGCATCGATAGAGAACCGTCCAGCAGAAGTGGACGGCGAGAACAACGAATTCGTGTTCTACGACGGCCCACCGTTTGCCAATGGTCTGCCACACTATGGCCACCTGTTGACCAGCTACGTCAAAGACTTGGTCGCCCGCTATCAGACTCAACAGGGCCGCCGGGTGGAACGCCGTTTCGGTTGGGATACCCACGGGCTCCCCGCCGAGCTCGAGGCCATGAAACAGCTAGGTATGACTGACAAGGCCGAAATTGAAGAAATGGGCATCGATAAGTTTAACGATGCCTGCCGCGCTTCGGTGTTGGAATACACCAAAGAGTGGGAACAATACATCAACCGCATGGCACGCTGGGCCGACTTCGAAAATGACTATAAGACCCTGAATCCGTCGTTTATGGAATCGGTCATCTGGGCGTTCAAAACCTTGCACGAGCGCGACCTAACATACCGCGGTTTCCGTGTCCTTCCATACTGCTGGAATGACGAAACCCCGCTGTCAAACCACGAACTGCGGATGGACGACGACGTCTACAAAATGCGTCAGGACCCGTCGGTCACCGTTCAATTTACGATTACCGGCCTACCACGTGATGCAGAGCTGATCCCAAACGGCGGCGCCACCCAGGAAATCGCTGAGTCCCTCAAAGGTGTGGGCGTACTGGCCTGGACCACTACGCCCTGGACGCTTCCGACCAACTTCTCTGTGGCCGCCGGCCCAGACATCGATTACGCAGTGGTCCCGGTTGCCGCAGCCGAAGTGGATACCTTCAGTACGCAAAGGGTCCTGTTGGCCACCGACCGGGTTGGTGCACATGCCAAAGCACTGGGCTATGCGGATGCCGAAGCCGCCGCCGCCGAAATTACTGCCACCTACACCGGTTCACAACTGGCCGGCCTGGTCTATGAGCCACTGTTCACCTACTTTGTCGATGCTGAAACGTACGGCACCGAAAACGCCTTCCGTATCCTGGCCGACGACTATGTTTCGACCGAAGACGGTACCGGCCTGGTACACCAGGCACCCGCCTACGGTGAAGAAGACCAGCGGGTCAATGAAGCTCACGGTATCCCCGTAGTCCTGTCCGTGGATGAGGGCGCAAAATTCCTGCCACTTTTCGGTGATGAAACCGTCGGTGGCGGCGCACTGAAAGATATCGCCGGCGTCCAAGTGTTCGAAGCCAACCGCACTATCATTCGGGCATTGCGCGCGCAGGGCTCACTGCTGACTGAACAGTCCTATGAGCACTCCTACCCGCACTGCTGGCGTTGCCGCACACCGTTGATCTACCGTGCTATTACCTCCTGGTATGTCAAAGTCACCGAATTCAAAGACGACATGTTGCGCCACAACGAAGAGATCAACTGGATCCCGGGCAACGTGAAGCACGGCCAGTTCGGCAAATGGCTGGAAAACGCTCGAGACTGGTCGATTTCCAGAAACCGCTACTGGGGTTCACCCATCCCCGTATGGGAATCCGATGACCCAAACTACCCGCGACTTGAGGTCTACGGCTCCCTCGACGAAATCCAAGAAGCCTTCGGCGAGCTACCACGCAACGCCGAGGGCGAGATCGACCTGCACCGCCCCTGGATCGACGAACTGGTCCGACCAAACCCCGATGACCCAACCGGTAAATCGATGATGCGCCGCGTTGAAGACGTCTTGGATGTATGGTTCGACTCCGGTTCTATGCCCTATGCCCAGGTGCATTACCCGATGCAGCATAAGGAATGGTTCGACACCCACAACCCCGCGGACTTCATCGTTGAATACATTGGCCAAACTCGGGGCTGGTTCTACACGATGCACGTGCTGGGCACCGCCCTGTTCAACCGCCCGGCATTCAAAAACGTGATCTCTCACGGCATCGTGCTCGGCTCGGACGGCAACAAGATGTCCAAGTCGCTGCAGAACTACCCTGATGTCAACGAGGTGCTGGACCGTGACGGGTCCGACGCCATGCGCTGGTTCCTCATGGCTTCACCCATTCTGCGCGGTGGCAACTTGATCGTCACAGAAGAGGGCATTCGCGAAGCCGCCCGCCAGGCCATTTTGCCGGCCTGGAACGTGTGGCACTTCTTTAGCCTCTACGCCAACTCAGCCACCGATGGCGGTAACCGTCCGGGTGGTTACGAAGCGCAATTGCGTTACGAATCTACCGACCCACTGGACCAGTACATTCTGGCCGCTACCGGCACGATGCTGCGCGACGTAAAGGCCGCACTGGACGACTACAACGTTTCCGCTGCCACTGACACCATTCGTACCTACATGGATACGATGACGAACTGGTACATTCGCCGTTCGCGTCAGCGGTTCTTCGCCGAAGATACTCAGGCGTTGGACACCCTCTACACCGTGCTCGAAGCCTTCTCCCGCGCGGCAGCACCGCTTATGCCGCTTGTGGCAGAGGAAGTATGGCGTGGTCTGACCGGTGGCCGCTCGGTGCACCTGACCGATTACCCGGATGCTGACTTGTTCCCATCCGGTGACGACGCCGTCGCACTGCAAGAAACGATGGAACTGGTACGTACGATCGCTTCTTCGGCGTCATCACTTCGAAAAGGCGCGAACCGTCGCGTCCGTTTGCCGCTGGCCGAGCTGACCGTCGTTGTACCGCACGTTGAACGTTTCACGCAGGCATTTACCGACATCCTGTCGGATGAGCTGAACCTGAAGAGCGTTAAGCTCGTGGACGTGGCCAACACCTCGGCAGAAGACTTCGGTATCTCCCAGCAACTGACCGTCAATGCCCGAGCCGCCGGACCACGCCTAGGCAAGGACGTTCAAACCGTCATCAAAGCCTCCAAATCTGACGACTGGACCGTTCCAAACGACGGCACAGTGGTAGCCGGCGGCATTGCACTGGAACCAGCCGAATACACACTGTCGACCGTGGTGGAAAACGATCCAGAGAACCCTGAATCCGCAGTTGCCGTGATCCCGGCAGGATTCGTATTACTCAACACCGCCGTGGACGAAACGTTGGCTGCTGAAGGCGCGGCCCGCGACGTTATCCGTGCTGTGCAGTCGGCTCGCCGCGATGCTGACCTCGACGTCTCCGACCGTATTCACGCTTCCATCAGCGGCCCCGAAACCGTTATCGAGGCCATCCGAGCACACGAGACACTAATCAGTCATGAAACCCTCTCGCTGCAGGTGACGTTCGAAGCAACTGACGCGCCAGATCCACGCGAATCGTTCGCCGATGACGCCACCAAAGCCGTAGAAGTCACCGTCAAGAAAGTCGACGCCTAATGTTTGAAACCGCCCAACAGGTCTATGAACACCTGTTATCGCGGGCTCCTGAAAACAAAATGGAGCCCCGCATGCAACCCATGCGCGACATCATGTCCCTGCTGGGTGACCCCCAGACCAGCGCACCCGTCATTCACCTGACCGGTACCAACGGGAAAACGACCACGGCCCGGATCATCGAACAGGTGCTCATCGCCCACGGGCTGCGCACCGGACGCTACACATCACCACACCTTTCCAAGGTCACCGAACGGATCACCCTGGACGGCCAGCCGGTCGACGACGACACTTTCGTACGGATTTGGAACGAGATCGCACCGTTGATCGACATCATCGATGCACAACTCGAGGAGGCCGGCGAGCAGAAGCTCACCTATTTTGAAACCGTGACCGCACTGGGCTTTGCCGTCTTCGCGGATGCCCCCGTCGATGTCATGGTGCTAGAGGTCGGTCTTGGTGGCATTACCGATGCCACCAATGTTGCTGATGCCCAGGTATCGGTTGTCACCCCGATCGCCGTCGACCACGCAGACCTCCTGGGGGATACACCCGGAGTCATCGCGGTGGAAAAATCTGGGATTATCAAAGACGACGGGTATCTCATCTCGGCGGCCCAAGATCCCGAGGCCGCCCAGGTGCTGCTCGAAGCCGCCCGAGAAAAGCAGGCGAACTTCAAATTTGAGAACGTTGAATTTGGAATCACTGACCGTGCTGTTGCCGTCGGTGGCCAACAGGTCTCCATTCAGGGCATTACGGCCGACTACAACGGACTGTTCCTGCCGCTGCACGGCGCTCACCAGGTGCAAAACCTTGCTGTTGCAATCGCCACGCTGGAAGCCTTCCTCGGCGCCGGGGAACAGGCGCTGAACCAAGAGGTGCTCCAGGATGGCCTGGCACAGGTCACCAGTCCGGGACGCCTTGAACTTTTGAGAACCAACCCGTCGCTGGTCATCGACGCCGCACACAACCCACAGGGTATTGAAGCAACCGCTGCCACCATGCGCGAAACCTTCAATTTCTCGGCTTTGGGACTCGTCGTCGGTATTCTCGACGATAAAGATGCCCTGGGGATACTGACGGCACTATTTGACCACTTTGGCGATGAGATAGACCATTTGGCTATCACCCAGTCCAACTCCCCACGAGCTATTGGTGCCGAAGCGCTCAAAGAAATCGCACTGGATGCAGGCTGGGATGAAGACCAACTTTTCACCACAGAATCCGCAATCGATGCCATCGCCTGGAGCGTCCGCGGTGTTCGCGACGTCGATGCGAAAGTTCAAGACGCCGGCAAGACCCTGACCGCAGGTACCGGGGGAGCGGGCGTACTGGTGACCGGTTCGATTACTCTGGTGGGTCAGGTGCGTGAACTGTTAGGCGCCCAAACAGAAAGCGCTGATGCCGGTGTTGACGTGGCCGGTCATGATGACTTCAGCGCGTTCTTCGATGAGGATGATCAGGAGGATGACGGTGTCTGACAAACCACAGGCTCAAGAACCTTGGCGCCCCCAGCGGGAAACCAAATCTCAGCGTGAATGGCAACCCGGACAACAGAAGAAAGAACGCTCCATCATGGTGCTGTTCACTTCCACAGTGCTGTATGGTGAAGCGTTCGTTATCGCGTTCTTTGGGCTGATGCTGTACGGCCTGAACCAGGACAGCGGCGGCATCTGGATGCTTATTGGCAGCCTGGTGCTGGCCGTCATTGCCGGAGGTACCGCTCGGATGGTTACGAAACCGCTGGGCCTTACCATCGGTTGGATCATCCAGGCGCTGCTCATTATTTCAGGATTCTTAGAACCCTTGGGCTTCCTCGTCGGGGTACTGTTTGCCGGTGCCTGGTGGTACGCCGTCGTCAAGGGCCGACAGATCGACAAAGAGAAGCACCAACGTGAGCAAGAACAACTGGCTTGGGAGCAGGAACATGGTTCGGAACCAGAAGACCTTTAGGTATGATCAGGTACGGTAGCGCAAACCGCACTAGCCAACGCACCTGATGAATGAGGTAGTCATGAGCCAGCCTGAACGCACACTTGTACTCGTCAAACCTGACGCCGTAGAGCGCGGACTCACCGGTGAAATTCTGTCACGCATCGAGCGCAAGGGTTACCAAATTGTTGAGCTGAGCATGCTCCAGGCTTCCCACCAGATGCTCGTGGAACACTATGAAGAGCACGAAGGAAAAGACTTCTTTGAGCCGCTCGTAAACTTCATGGCCGAAGGCCCTGTCGTTGCCGCCATCGTCGAAGGTGAACGAGTCATCGAAGGAATCCGCGCACTCGCAGGTATCTCAGATCCGACGTTGGCTGAGCCAGGAACCATCCGTGGTGACCTCGGCCGCGACTGGGGCGAAGGCGTACAGAAAAACCTTATCCACGCCTCGGACTCGACACTGTCGGCTGAGCGTGAGATCGACATCTGGTTCGGCTAACTGCAATACGTACAGCAACAGGGCACCGGAAACCACTCCGGTGCCTTCACTGTTTCTAAGGAAAACTCCCCGATATTCTGGGGCGCTTAGAGCCCGCGAATGGGCTGGACAACCGGGTCTCGGCTCAGCAGGTCATCAATGGTGTTCTGCTCAAGAATATCCATGAGTAAGAACTTCGTTGGACGCATGAGGGCAAGACGTTCTGCCTCGGCGTCGTCCAAAATGGATTCGATGGAGTGCCAATCTGCCGAAACAGCCTCGGTCGTAATGTTCTCCGGCAAGACATCGTCATCCGGCGTAGCCAAGAAAAAGAAAGTATCGAAACGTTTCGGGTAGCCCACCGGAGTGATGAGGTTGCCCCAGGGACGAAGTATGTGGGGTTGCAGCCCAACACCGGTTTCCTCTTCAACCTCACGCAAACCGGTTCGTAGCATCATCGAAGAATTCGACAGGGCTCTATCCCGGTTATTGGAACCCAACGACGTCCGTTGCCAGCCATTAACGTGTTCGAGTAGGACCGGCTGGGCATCTTCTTCGAACTTGAAAACAGAGTCTTCGGCATCGGTGCGCCCACCAGGAAAGACCACCGCACCGGCAGCAAAGTCCATGGTGGTTGCACGATGCTGCACATAGACTTCGAGTTTGCCGCCCGTAGCCTGACGAAGCATAATCACGGATGCGGCTTGTTTCGAAGCCACATAGGGGTGTGTCAGCTCGGGGCGGGCCATGCTGTTGAATTTCTTTTCGTCCACAACTGTCCTAAAACATTGCTTCGCCGAAGCGCAGCACAATCGATGCACCGATCACCACATAGAAGAGGATGATCGTCGGCCAGGCGGCCGTCGTTATTATCATCTTCGTCCGTGGTGTGACTTTGATCAAATCGTGCGATACATTTCGCGCAAGCACCAAGATGGCTGCGGGGATAGTGACGACCCAGACGATCATGCAGTACAAGCACAGGGTGTTGATGACGTACACGGCCTGTGTCCATAGCCACAAACAGAAGATCATGGCTAAACTCAGCCCGATCGAGGTCGCGTGCCACCACCAGGTCGCAAATCGGGCACCGCCGAGTATGGCCAGGCCGATGGTAATGACGATCGCAAAACCAATGATGCCAATAAATTGATTGGAAAATCCGAAGAGCGATGCTTGCCAAGATTCCATGACGGTCCCACACGAGACCCATACGTTGACATCGCACGATGTGACGTAGCCAGGATCCATCCATAACTGGACGCGCTCATAGGTGAGCACGAGGGTAGCGATCATGCCGATCATCCCGGAAACCAGGAGGACCATGGCGACGCCAAAACTCCTGGCGTACCAGGGGAGTGCATCGCCTTCGTTGGTGAGTTTCGCTGCGGTATTCACGCGGCTCAGTATAGGGCCGATAGCTGAGTGCGCGCAGCAAATACCGGCTTTTGGCCAAAAGTATGTCACAATAGTGGAGACCTCTACGGGCACGCACACCCGTGTTGGTCCTGCGGAAGCTTTATGGTTTACCGGTTGCGAAGGTCGATTCCATCGTGAAAGAGATGTCGAATCCCCCGACGGTAAACACCTGAAGTTTTATTGAATTGTCTTGAACGCTTCTGCTGGCTCCGGCACAGGCCGGTTCATATTAGGCTTTTTCTAGGTGCGTACAAGCCATACTGGCGTACGTACAACCGAATTTGGTCTAACCGCGATGAGTGCGGATCGCGCTTAGGCCCGGGAGGCGCAGCATGCCAGCTGCCGATAACACGCAAGTACAGACTGACCCTGCTCAAGAGGTAGCGAACACCGGGACCACGATGCCCGATGATCCGACCGCCTTGGTCTTTCAAGCACCGGACTACTCACAGGTTCCGGTCCGTCGTCGTCAGCCGGAGCGTCACGATGACGACGATGACGACCGCAGCAATACCAATGGTGGTCGCGGCGGACAGCGGAATCAGCGTAACTCGAAGCGAAACAACCAGCGACAGTCCTCTCGTCGAAACACTAAGGGCGACAACACCTCCAGCGATGACGACGGCCAGGACGACAAGCATGTCGCCCAGGACGACGATCAAGATGGGGCACAGGACGATAGAGCCACACAACGCTCACCTCGAGGTCAACGTGACGATGGCCAAAGGGCAACCGAGCAGGATGACGATCAGACCACCGTTTCACATCGTCGTCGCAGACGTCGCCGCGGCAATGTTGATCTAGAGATGGACGGTGGCGGCGAAGACGATCCGGAACACACCGTCACTCGGGTTCGTGCACCGCGTCAAGCGTCAACCAGTGGTCCAGATGAAGTCACCTCACTGCGTGGCTCCACTCGTCTCGAAGCAAAACGCCAGCGTCGTCGCACGTCGCGTCGTGGGCGTCGCAAGAACGCAGTGGTTTCAGAAGCTGAGTTCTTAGCACGCCGCGAATCCGTTGAACGCAAGATGATGGTTCGCCAGCGCGACAACCGTATTCAGATTGCGGTCCTGGAAGATGGCGTACTTGCCGAACACTTCGTCTCCAACACCCAACAGGATTCACTCATTGGCAACGTGTACCTCGGCAAGGTACAAAACGTGCTGCCATCCATGGAAGCAGCCTTCGTTGATATCGGCCGCGGTCGTAACGCCGTCCTATATGCCGGTGAAGTCAACTGGGATACCGCCCAGTTGGACGGCAAAGCGAAAAAAATTGAGAACGCACTGAAGTCCGGTGACTCCGTGCTTGTGCAGGTCACTAAAGACCCGGTCGGGCACAAAGGTGCGCGACTGACCGCACAGGTTTCCCTCCCAGGTCGCTACCTGGTGTATGTGCCTGGTGGCACCATGACCGGTATTTCACGCAAGCTACCGGATACTGAACGCAACCGTCTCAAATCGATCCTCAAAGAACACCTGCCAAATAAGACGGGCGTCATCGTCCGGACGGCAGCTGAAGGTATCGCTGAAGAGGAGCTACTCAACGACATCAACCGACTGCGCGTGCAGTGGGAAGAAATCGAAGAGCTCTCGAAGTCCAATAAGATTGTGGCTCCTGAACCGCTGCACTCCGAACCAGATTTGACGATCAAAGTTGTCCGCGATGTCTTCAATGAGGACTTCACCAAGATGATCGTCGAAGGTGACGAAGTCTGGGACAAGATCGAAGCGTATGTCACCTACGTAGCGCCTGACTTGCTAGATCGCTTAGAGAAGTGGGATCCAAAAGCATATAACGGCATGGATCTCTTTGGACATCATCGCCTGGACGAACAACTCCACAAGGCGCTTGAGCGCAAGGTAAACCTGCCATCCGGTGGCTCACTGGTCTTTGACCGCACCGAGGCTATGACTGTTGTCGACGTGAACACCGGGAAGTTCACCGGCTCGGGCGGAAACCTTGAAGAAACCGTCACCAAGAATAACTTGGAAGCAGCCGAAGAAATTGTTCGGCAGCTCCGCCTGCGCGATATCGGCGGCATTATCGTCGTTGACTTCATCGATATGGTGCTCGAATCCAATAGGGATCTCGTGGTGCGCCGCTTAGTGGAATGCCTAGGACGGGACCGTTCACGTCACCAGGTCGCGGAAGTGACCTCTCTTGGCCTAGTCCAGATGACCCGTAAACGTATGGGCACTGGCCTGGTAGAAGTGTTCTCACATACCTGTGAGCACTGCGCAGGCCGGGGCATCGTCGTCCAAGAAGAGCCTGTTGAACGCGGCAAGCCGTATGACTCCTCGCAGCGTCGTCGGGGCGGAGATGTGGGTGCACGCCGTAATCGCCGTCGGAATAAGGACCAGCAGCCTCAGGGGCAGCCCAACGATGCTGAAACACCGGAGCAGTCCTCAGACGACACTGCGCCCACTGAAAAGGCCGAACAGACCCGTAATGCCATTGCCTCGATTGCTGCCGCAACCAATGGCCAAGAGGGAGAATCTTCAGAAGACCAGTCCAAGGATTCCAGTGGGAACTCCTGGCGTCAGCGTCGTCGCGGTGATCGCCGTCGGAATCGACGTGGAAATTCCTCACAAGATCAGCAGACAGCTGCGAAACAGCAGAGCTCTCAACAGGAGGAATCCACGCAACAGGATTCCAACCAACAAGAGCAGCAGTCTGATCAAGAATCATCCCGTGGTGGACGCAAGCGTCGTCGGGCGACCGTGCAGCAACAGACCGGCCAAGAACAGCAGCAGAAGGCGGAGCCCAAACAGCGCAACGTCAAGGCTGTTGAGGACACTAAGCCAGCTGACACACCAAAAACTTCGGATGCTGGAACACAGCAGACCAAAGAAGCAGCACCAAAGCGTCGTCGCGCCGCGACATCACCCACCGGTGCTACAGATATCCAGCAAGCCTCGATTGAAGCACAGCAGCAAGGCAAAAGCTTTGCTGCAAGTGCCGCAGATCAGGTGAAAAAGCAGGATAAGCCCGTGAAATCGTCTGCGATTTTGGGGGTAGGCGTGGCCGCCGACGAAATTTCGTCACCGGGTGCGCCACGCTGATGAACAATTTGGAGAACGAGACAAAAAGCGCTAAACTGCTTGTTTGGTGCTGTGAAGCCTGGCAGTTGGCGTTCCAATCCGGCAACTTGTCTCGTTAGCCAATACCCTCAGGTGTTATACAGCTGAACAAAAATTTTTGATTAACGTCGAGAGAAGTGAGTCCAAATGGCATACGCGATTGTACGCGCTGGCGGACGCCAGGAAAAAGTCTCTAAAGGAGACTTGGTAGTCCTAGATCGCCTCCCAGCAGATGTTGGCAGTTCCATCGAACTGCCTGCCCTCATGCTGGTTGATGGCGATAAGATTACCTCAGATAAAAAAGATCTGGAAAAAGTCACTGTTTCCGCAGAGGTGCTTGATCACAGCCGTGGAAAGAAAATTGTTATCCAGAAATACAAAAACAAGACCGGTTACAAAAAGCGTCAGGGTCACCGTCAGAACCAGACCCGCGTGAAGATCACCGATATCAAGTAAGCTTTGAATCGGAAGAACTCGTAAAGGATTTAACTCATGGCAACAAAAAAAGGTGCTAGCTCCACACGTAACGGTCGTGACTCCAACGCCAAGTTCCTTGGTGTGAAACGTTTCGGCGGTCAAGACGTCAACGCTGGTGAAATTCTGGTTCGTCAGCGTGGAACCAAGTTCCACCCTGGTCGTAACGTCGGTGTTGGCAAAGACCACACCCTGTTTGCGCTGGAAGCCGGTTCGGTAGCATTTGGCAGCCGTCGCGGTCGCAAAGTTGTGGACATCGTCACAGCTGAAGCCTAAGAAGCTTTCGTATTTCTAACGCTCCAGCGGGGGCGGACCTCCCCGGTCCGTCCCCGCTTTGAGTTTTTACAACTAAAATCCCTGGAGGAACTCCATGTCACAATTCATTGATCATGTGACCGTGCATGCCACCGCAGGCGACGGTGGACACGGGGAGACCTCCGTGCGTCGAGAAAAATTCAAGCCCCTCGGCGGTCCCGACGGCGGAAACGGCGGGCACGGTGGCAACGTCGTCATCGTTGCTGACCCCGACGTCACCACACTGTTGGACTTTCACCACCAACCCCACCGCAAAGCCACGAACGGCGAACCAGGTCGCGGAGACCTGCAACACGGTAAAAACGGTGAAATACTGTATCTCCACGTACCCGTGGGTACCGTCATCAAAGACACCGACGGTAATATCTTGCACGACCTCGTCACCCCACACGAAGAGCTGATCCTTGCCCACGGTGGGACCGGGGGATCAGGGAACGCTTCACTGGCCTCACCAAAGCGCAAAGCACCTGGTTTTGCACTGCTGGGTATCCCTGGTGAAGAACGCAGTGTGGTCTTGGAACTGAAAACCGTGGCAGATATTGCTCTGGTGGGTTTCCCCTCTGCAGGGAAGTCTTCGCTGATTGCTGCCATTTCCGCGGCACGGCCCAAAATCGCCGACTATCCCTTCACCACGCTGGTGCCAAACCTTGGTGTTGTCGACGCCGGTGGCACCCGATTCACCGTAGCTGATGTACCGGGATTGATTCCAGGAGCGTCACAAGGCAAAGGTTTGGGTCTAGAATTTCTGCGCCACGTGGAACGCACTCACGCTCTGGTCCACATTCTGGATGCAGGCACACTGGAGTCCGACAGGGACCCGATCTCTGACTACGACGCATTAGAGAAAGAACTTGCAGCCTATGCGGTCGAACCCATCCTGACCGAAGCCGGCGAGCAGTTAATTCCACTCGATGAACGACCACAGCTGGTGGTCATCAATAAGGTGGATCTGCCAGATGGGCAAGCCATGGCCGACATGACGCGAGCTGAACTGGAATCCCGTGGACTGCGGGTCTTTGAAATCTCTGCGGTCAGCCGCAAAGGCCTCGACCAGCTGAAATATGCGATGGCCGAACTCGTCAATGAAGCCAGAGAGGCGCACGCTGAAGCAGCCGAAGCCCTCGAAGCTGTCCCGGAGACCATAACCATTGAGCCGCAACACCGCCGTCGCGGTCGACGGCCCCAGGAATTCACCCTTACCAAAGAGGAACGCAGCCTCAAACCGATGTTCCGCATTCGGGGCGACAAACCAGAACGCTGGGTTGCACAAACGAACTTCAATAACGACGAAGCCGTTGGGTATTTGGCAGACCGGTTGGAACGTCTGGGTATTGAAAAGGCGCTCTTCGACGCCGGGGCGCTACCCGGCGATGCGGTAGTCATTGGTGACGACGACCTCGGAGTGGTCTTTGATTGGGAACCAACCATGACCACCGGTGCCGAACACCTTTCTGGCCCCCGCGGTCAGGATGCTCGATTCGAAGACCGGGCACGACCAACCCGTGAAGAAAAACGTCAAGAATATGCCGAGCGTAAAGCTGCTCGCGCCGCAACCCAGACCGAGATGGAAGAAGAACGTCGATCCGGGCTGTGGACCAATTACGAAACCGACAACGAATAAGAAAGATCCTGCGTGTCCACCCACAACCTGGCTATGCCAAACCCGGTAACCGACCGCACCAAACTGCGTGCGGCACGTCGCATCGTCGTCAAAGTCGGTTCATCTTCGTTGACCGACGGACACGGCAGCGTCTCTGTATCAGCCATTGACGCTCTCACGCGCGTGGTCAGCCAGCTCTACCACGGTGGTGCCCAAGTTATTGTGGTCTCGTCCGGTGCAATTGCCGCAGGATTCAAACCGCTAGGCCTCGATAGACGACCACGAGATCTCGCAACCCAACAGGCTGCAGCAGCCGTTGGCCAGAGCCGTCTGATGGCACAATACTCTGAGTCCTTCTGGAAGCACTCGATCAACGTGGCTCAGGTACTACTCACCGCAGAGGACTTGATGCGCAGGACGCAGTACAACAACGCGTTTCGATCACTCAACCGACTGCTGAACCTGGGTGTCGTCCCCGTTGTCAACGAGAACGACGCGGTCGCCACCCACGAGATTCGCTTCGGAGATAACGACCGACTGGCAGCATTGGCGGCATCCGTGGTCAAAGCTGATGCCCTGTTCTTATTATCCGACGTCGATGCACTCTATGATGGGCCACCAACCCGGACCGGGGCACGACGCATTGCTAACGTCTCGGCAGATGCGAACCTTTCACACGTTACCGTCGGCGATGCCGAGTCGGAAATTGGCACCGGCGGTATGGTTACCAAACTTCAAGCCGCATCAATTGCCACCGATGCCGGTATCCCAACCTTCCTCACCTCGGCGGAAAATGCCCAGGCCGCAATTGACGGCCAAGACATCGGCACCTGGTTCGAGTCCCGTGGCCAACGAAAATCAGCCCGCAACGCGTGGTTGCAACATATGGCGGTCTCACGCGGCCAGATTATGATTGATGACGGTGCCGTCGAAGCCATCACCGTGCGTCACCGTTCGCTCCTGCCGGCAGGTCTCATTGGCGTGACTGGCACATTTGAAGCCGGCGATGTGGTGGAAGTTGTGAACGCCAAGAGCATGGTCGTTGCCCGTGGGCTGACAAACTACTCTGTCAATGAACTTCCAGCCATGGTCGGAAAGTCGACCCGCCAGCTGCGGACCGAGCTGGGACCCGAATACGATCGCGTCGTCATGCATACCGACGACACGGTCATTGTGAAGCAGACAACTCTTACCCGGTAGAACAAGGATTACAATACGATCATGACTGCTCAACTAGATTCTGATTCCGTGACCGCCCAAATTGCCGCGGTCACCAAGGCTGCACGTGCTGCGCAGAAGAGCCTAGCCTCGGCTTCTCGGACCGAAAAGGACGCCGCCCTGGCCGCCATGGCAGAAGCCATCGACGCCAACAGAGCTGCGATCCTAGAAGCGAATGCCACAGACCTACAGCGCGGCAGAGAACAGCACACCGCCGAAGCAATGCTGGATCGTTTACAGCTGACCGATGAACGCATCGACGGTTTGGTTTCCGCCCTCGGTGATTTGGCTGCCCTACCGGATCCGATTGGCAACGTGCTGCGGGGCAACAACCTGCCCAATGGGATTCGAATGCAACAGGTTCGGGTGCCGCTGGGCGTCGTCGGGGCAATCTATGAAGCTCGACCAAATGTCACCGTGGATATCGCTGGTATCGGCATTAAATCCGGTAACGCCGTCATTCTGCGCGGTGGATCAGCTGCCGAAACCACGAACGGCGTGACTATTTCGGTGCTGCGACAAGCACTGGAATCACGTGGGCTGCCCGCAGACCTCATTCAAGGCGTCGACCAGTGGGGACGCGAAGGTGCGAACTCCTTGATGACCTACCGTGGGGGAGTCGACGTACTCATTCCACGCGGGGGCCCCGGCCTGATCCGCGCAGTCGTCGACAACGCTGCCGTACCGGTCATTGAAACAGGCGCAGGTGTTGGCCACGTGTTCGTGGATGCCTCCGCAAATCCGGAAAAAGCCGTGGATATTGTTTTCAACTCCAAAACGCATCGGCCATCTGTCTGTAATGCAGCAGAAACCGTGTTGATTCATAAGGACGCGAAAGAAACCGGTGTCAGTGTGCTGAACAGCCTGCAGGAAGCAGGCGTGGTGCTGCACGTGGATCAAACCGCAGCTACGTGGGTTGCCGACGCTGTCGCAGCGACCGACGAAGACTGGTCAACCGAATACCTGGATATGCAGATGTCGGTAAAAATTGTGGACGACCTCGATCAAGCGTTGGACCACGTTGAAACCTACTCGACCGGCCACACCGAAGTCATCGTGACGGAAAACCTCTCCAACGCGGAACGGTACGTGGCGGAGGTCGATGCTGCCGTGGTGATGGTGAATGCGTCGTCACGTTTTACCGATGGCGGACAGTTCGGTCTGGGCGCAGAAATCGGGATCTCTACCCAGAAACTGCATGCTCGTGGACCTATGGGGCTGGAAGAACTGACCTCAACGAAATGGATTCTTCGGGGTGACGGTCAGATCCGTGACTAGGTCGCGACACCGTTACCATCTGGACCGAAAAATTCGGTAAGCTCGTTCACTAGTAACACTCGTACGTACAGGAGTAATAAACCCATGCAACTGTTCCAAGCAGCAGCGGAAGAAGCCGCCGTTACAGAACTGCCGTTTGACCCACTGGTATACGGTTTCGCGATTTTTGCTGCGCTGATGTTCCTGCTGTTGGCCATTATGTCGCTACGCTCCGTAGCATTGCGTCGCGAAGCTCCAGCATCAACCGACGTCGGACAGCCACAGCAGGGCTCCACCTCCGCAAACCGTTAACTTGCCCGTGACTCAAACTCCGCACACTCCACCGGTCCGTCGACCACGCCTCGGCATTATGGGTGGTACATTTGACCCCATCCACCATGGCCACTTAGTCGCAGCCAGTGAAGTTGCGGCAGAGTTTGACCTAGACGAAGTCGTCTTTGTTCCAACCGGACAACCCTGGCAAAAATCGGATAAGGAAGTCTCCCCGGCAGAACACCGCTATTTGATGACCGTGGTCGCCACTGCATCAAATCCACGGTTTTCTGTGTCTCGGGTAGACATCGACCGACCAGGCCAAACATATACGGCCGATACGTTGGACGACGTTCAATCCCTGCGCCCCGATGCAGATTTATTCTTCATCACAGGTGCTGATGCCATGGAACAAATCATGACTTGGAAAGACGTCGAGCAGCTTTGGGGCAAAGCACACTTTGTGGGCGTATCCCGACCGGGCCACGAACTCACGGACTTCGGTCTGTCCGATGAGGTATCGCTCATGGAAATCCCAGCCATGGCCATCTCATCGACCGACTGCCGTGACCGTGTGGCCGCTGGTAAACCCGTGTGGTATCTGGTTCCCGATGGAGTTGTCCAATATATTGGCAAGTACGGGTTGTATGTTGACAACAAGGGAGACTTCTCCCGCCATAATATTGCCCCCTACGTGCCAGCATCACTGAACAATCGACCGGAGGAAGACGATGAGTAATCCTTATCCTTCCCGCCGAGAACTGCGGCTGCAACGTGAACGCGAAGAACGCGCCCAATTGCGTGATGCAGAAGCCCAGCGCTGGGCAGAAGAAGTAGAAGACCGCCAGCAACGCGCAGCCGGCGCGGAACGTCAGGCACATGAGACACTAGCCAAAGTCGAGCCCGTACCGGCAAGCGAAGCGACCGAGGCCCCTCTAGAGCCGGCTCAGCTTGATCAACGGCCGGATGACAACTTTGGACGCCGAGCAGCAGCCACGCCTATAGACGCGCCGCCCGATGTCGACGCGCCTGTTGAAGAAGCCGTGGCACCGCGTCGTCGGCGCCGCGCAGACTCGCAAATAACATCCACCGGCATGCTGCCACTCATCACCAAGCGTCGGGATGAATCAGCACACGACCCCAAGCCGCGCTCCCGTCGCGAAGCGCGTGCCTATGCGCACCGTGCCTCAACTGAACGTCAAGACGACATTGAAGCGCTGAAGGCGCAACAGGAAGAACAGCAGCAAGCTGCTCCAGCCAGGCCCGGGCGTCGTGCGACCGCACCGCAAGCGCCACCACCGCCACTGCCTGCTGTCGGAGAAGAACCTGCGGCGTTAGAAGAGCAGCAAGACGAGGAAGCAACGTCTGAAGCTTCCGAAGATACCGTTGTGCTTTCCACCTGGGAACGATACGGTGAATCGGCCGTTGAAATTACCGACATGTCAGGGCTGGATACGTTAGAAATTCGGCGTGCCGAATTGCGCGATGAAACCGAACGCCTGACCCAGGAAATTATTCAACTGGGCCAGGAAAATCCCAATGTCATTGATCCCTTGCTGTTACGTCGGCAAAAAGAACTCGCTGAAAAATCTCAAGAGCTGCAAGAACTTGAAACCTCGGGCATCGAGATCGTCGACGGTGAAGATTCTCAGGACAACGAAGTGCAGCATGCTCCTGAAGTCCCTTCAGCCCCTGAGACCCCGGTAGACGACGGCGTCCCTGAAGAGGAATCGAACTCGGACGATACAGCCGACGAAGCTGAGACTCAACCTTCGCGGCGAGCACGCCGTGCAAGCAGCGGCCCCATGATTACCGGTCCATTTGAAGTGTCCAGCAATGACGAATCCGAAGAATCCAAAACGGAGGACACTAAACCGGATTTCGCTGCGCACTTTGAGCAGCAGCCCGATACAGCAGCTTTGCCGGTCACCGGACCCGAACAACCGCTCGAGGCCAGTTCAGCACATGGACTGGACACCTTGGATCCAAAAGAATCCGAAGCTCCCGAGCGCCTGATTCTGACCATATCCATCGCCGTCTTTGCGGTCGGCATTATTGCGCTAATTATCGCACTCATTCTGCTTACTCGATGAACAAAAGGAGTTCCGTGGTCGTACCCGAACCCACACTTGACGCTCTCACCATTGCGTCGAAAGCCGCAGCATCCATGCAGGCCGAGAACATCTCCGCCGTGGATGTCGCAGAACGCCTCGGTATCACCGACGCATTTTTCTTCGCCTCCGCACCAACCGAGCGACAGGTAAAATCAATCATCGATGAGATCGAAGACGACCTTCGTGAACAACTTGAATTGAAACCAAGCCGACGCGAAGGAGAATCCGAAAGTCGCTGGGTGCTCTTGGACTACGGACATTTCGTTATCCACGTCCAGCACGATGAGGAACGCGCAAACTATGCGCTAGATCGTCTCTGGTCAGACGCTCCCCAGATCGAACTCCCCGACACTGAATAACCTCGTTTCTCATAGTGAATAGGTGACATCCCAAAGATGAAGACACTCGTGTTTCTCCGCCATGGTGAAACAGATTGGAACGCGCAAGGTCGCTACCAGGGCCAAACTGACATCCTGCTCAACGATGCCGGCCGTGTACAAGCCAAACAAGCAGCTCGCCGGTGGAGTCACACCGAATTCGATGCCGCGATCGTTTCTCCGCTGGCTCGGGCCAATGAGACCGGTCGAATCATGCTGGGGGATCGCGACCTTGAACTGGTGACGGTCGAGGATATCAAAGAGACCGACGGCGGAGCCTGGGAAGGCCTAGTCTTCACCGATATCGCTGAGGAATGGCCAGACGAACACGCAGCGTTTCGCCTACCCGGACTTGATTCAGGACCAGTGGGTGGCGAAACGCCTCGAGAATCTGGCACCCGTACCGCAAACGCTGTCGTCGCCGCATTAGTCGACGCCGACGTCCTCGTCGTTGTTTCTCATGGCAACACGTTGCGTGCTGCCGCACACTTGCTGACCGGACGTGACGACGAAGACTATGCGACGGTGCCACGACT
>NZ_JAKDKW010000151.1 GCF_030453185.1 Yaniella sp.
CACCGAAGAATTTTAGGCAGACGTCCGACTACTCATCGGTGGATCAAGGCTTAGCAGACCAGCAGATTTCAACCGCAGATTTGGAGAGAGCCGAAGCGTGTAGCGATCAAATCATCGTGTTACGGGAGGACTTCGATCCGGTGCTCATTGTTGATGCCGAGCGAGCCCGGGCCACCGTTGTTGAGCACCAAAAGATCCTGGAACTGATTCGCACCAAGGTATCGCGCCCCGAAATTGAGCAAACGGCCCGCCATCACGTCTTAGCATCGCCGCAGGCTAGAACCGAGGTGCAGAGTGAGCTGCTGAAGACGGAAAACGTATAAAGCAACCGCCTGCAACACCGTCGTGGCGGTTTACACCGTCCCTCAAGGCACCGAATCTTCGATCACGTGGCGGACGGCAGCAACCGGATGGCTTTTAGCTCCACACCGTGTAGCGCCGGCAGCATACACCCAGCGGTCTTGCCGATCGCATCGGGCAGGTCCCCCGCGGGGCGAACATCCGGTGTTGCCATAACGTTGTTCCTTAGTGTGAAGCTTCGATCCGCTCAGCAGCGGTCGGGTCCGAATCGTTGAGGAATTTGGTAATACGGTCCACCTCATCGGTCTCCCCGATGGCAGCCGCCGCACGACCCAGTGAATACAGTGCACGCAAGAATCCGCGGTTGGGTTCGTGCTCCCACGGAACTGGACCGGCGCCCTTCCAGCCTGCTCCACGCAGTGCATCCAGTCCCCGGTGATAGCCCACGCGGGCATAAGCATAGGATTCCAGTGTGCGTCCCTCACCCCAGGCATCCTCGGCGGCGAGCGCCCAGGCCAGTGATGAAGCAGGGAAGCGTTGTGCAATCTCCTCCGGCAGATCCCCGGCCTCGTAGCGAGCATTCACTTCGGGCTCTTCCGGTAGCAACGTTGGATCCATCTCCATCAAGTTTTTACCAATGATTGACGACACTATATTTCCTTCCACGAAGCCAAAACGGCAATGTCTGAGCCCTCTTAGTCTGCCAGTGTTTATACTGATTCAACAACCAATCTCCACAAAGGACCTCATGATTTCCGTTCGAGAGCTTACAAAGGTGTATCGGCAGCCCGCCAGGGATGTCGTGGCCTTAGATAACATCACTTTGGATATCGACGACGGCGAAATTCACGGCATCATCGGCCGCTCCGGTGCCGGCAAATCGACGCTGGTACGCTGCTTGACTCTGTTAGATCGACCAACCAACGGCAGCGTCGTCGTGGGAAGCCAGGATTTGACCGCAGTGAGCGATACCGAATTGCGCAACGCTCGTCGTCGTATCGGCATGGTATTTCAACATGCCAATCTGCTCTCGTCTCGTACCGTGGCGGATAATATCTCGCTGCCGTTAGAAACAGGTAAGACCAGCAAAGACGATCGTCGAGCCAGGGCCAACGAACTCATCGACTTGGTGGGACTCAGTGGGCTGGAGGAGACGTACCCCGCCCAACTTTCCGGTGGCCAGCGTCAGCGCGTCGGTATCGCCCGCGCACTGGCGGCAGATCCCGATGTCCTGCTGTGTGATGAGCCAACCTCTGCGTTGGACCCGGCCACAACCGACGACATCCTGAAGCTGATTCACGCGGTCTCCAACCGTCTAAACCTCACCGTGGTGGTTATTACGCACGAAATGTCCGTGGTCAAAACGCTGTGCGACTCCGTCTCGCTGCTCGACGACGGCAAAATTTTAGACTCCGGTCCGCTCAGTCAGGTTGCCGCCAACGTCAACTCCCAGTTGTCTCGTGCCCTGTTGCCGCTGCCCACGCACGAGCCGGCCACCGCTGACCTGGTCATGGAAGTTGTGGGCAGTCAAGACGCCGTCAATATTCCGATTGCCGCCAAAATTGAGGCAGAGAATCCCGTGAACGTTGACATTGCCGCCGCGAACATTGAAACGCTGGGCGATGCTCGATTTGCCCACTATCTGTTGGCGATCGACTCGGATAGCCAGATCAACCTCACCGGAATTGAAGCCACACTGGCCCGCAACGGCTACCGGATCCGAACACGCGCCAAGGAAGGGGTGCAAGCATGAACTGGTTTGAGCAACTGCTGAATAACCGCGCCCTGGAAACGGCCCTGCCCGAAGCAATTTGGGAGACCGTGGTGATGGTCGGGATTTCCGGTATCGCCACGGTGCTCATCGGTGGTGTCATCGGCATTATCTTGCACCTCACCCGGCCCGGTGGCCTGGCACCGATGCGAGTACTGTACGGTTTCCTTTCCTCGATCGTCGTGAATATCACCCGCTCGGTCCCGTATGCTATCTTGATGGTCGCACTCAT
>NZ_JAKDKW010000079.1 GCF_030453185.1 Yaniella sp.
CTCACAGCCGAGGGGCGGGCCATTTTGACTGACGCGCGTGTCATGCTCGACCAGGCAAAAGAGCTAGCCGAACGTGCTTCGCAGGCCAGAAACGAGCTTTCCGGCCCCCTCGCACTCGGATGTTTCCGCACTTTGTCGATGCACGTAGTGCCCCATCTCGTCCAGTGGTTTGCCGAGCGCCATCCGAAAGTGTCGTTGACGGTACACGAAGGTAACGGGCGAGAAATCCAAGAACGGATGCAGAATGGGCAGCTTGCGGCATGCGTCATTTATGAGGCGCAGCTGCTGTCCAACAGCCAACCTGTGCTCATTCAAGAACAACGGCGGCAGGTAATCCTATCTGTTGACCATGAGTTGACCACGCCAGAAGAGATCCCGCTTCGCGATTTAGCGCAGTATCCGGCAGTGCTTCTGGATGAGGCTCCGGCGCTTGAGCGGACCCTGAATGAGTTCCACAGTCGATCATTAGAACCGCACATTTTGCTGCGCACACGTAGCGTGCAGACGGCGCAGAACGTCATCGGTCGAGGACTCGCGTACGGATTACTAATGCACCGTCCCAGAAACTCTCCAGAAGGTCGCCCGCTGACCGGGCGTCCGATTGCAGATGACCTCCCACGCAACGCGCTCATGATGACGGTGCCGCCGGGGCGTCACACTGCCAAGATCAGAGCCCTACATGAGGCACTACTTGCTCTACCCGACCACTCAAAAGAATAAGCCCGGCCGCCTCGCGATAGCTCCAGCTCTGGCTGATCTACTTTGACAGACAACTGACCCGGACACCACGTTGGCATCCGGGTCAGTCTTTGTAGTGGAGATTTATGGGGTCGGTGTACCGCCGTTAACGTGCAAGGTCTCGCCGACAACATAGCTTGATTCAGGTGAGGTCAGGAACACGAACGCCGGCGCTACCTCGGCTGGCTGCCCAGCGCGACCCAGCGGCGTGTTCTGGCCGAAGTGCGGCAGCTTTTCTTTGGGTTGCCCGTCCGACGGCTGGATAGGGGTCCAAATCGGCCCGGGTGCTACCGCATTTACCCGGATGCCCTTCGGCGCCAACTGTTGGCCCATCCCTTTGCTAAAGTTGTTCATCGCAGATTTTGTCGAAGCATAGTCGATCAACATCGGATTCGGGTTATACGCCTGAATGGATGAGGTATTCACGATCGTTGAACCTGCAGGCAAGTGCTTCAGCGCTGCCTTGGTGATACGGAACATCGCATACACGTTCGTTTCATAGGTGGAACGCATTTGCTCATCTGAGAGTTCCGTAAGGTCTTCTGAAATCTCTTGCTTCCCCGCATTATTGACCAGGGCGTCAAGGCCACCTAACTCACGAGCAGCATCTTCAACGAGTTGAGAACAAAACTCTTGATCACGGACATCACCTGGAAGGGCAATCACTTTACGACCGGTTTCGCGAATGACCTCGATGATGTGCTGGGCGTCTTCTTCTTCAACGGGAAGATAGTTCAATGCGACGTCGGCCCCTTCGCGAGCGAATGCGATGGCAACGGCCGCACCAATGCCAGAGTCAGCACCGGTAATCAGAGCTTTGCGTCCTTCCAAACGACCGGTACCGCGATACGACTCTTCACCGTGGTCTGCTTTGGGGACAATCTCTTCGTCGAACCCTGGTTCAGGTTGGTCTTGTTTTGGTGGGGAAATTTGTGCGTAGCGGTCGACCGGGTTTTGAAACGTTAGCTGGTCGTGTTGTGTCATAAAACAGCCTCCATAGTGGCTTGTATTAGGCCTGAGGTCACAAAGACGACTACGAGTTTTTAGAAGTCCGGCGTTTACTTTCTTTTTCGAGCGCTTCGACGAGTTCGTCTTTGTCCATTTTTGAACGGCCCGAAATATCGAGTTTTTGGGCCTGGTCATATAGATGTTCTTTTGTAGCGTTGGCATCAACGCCGCCTGCTGTCTCGCGGTCAGTATCTTGGCCGCCGGCGCTCTGATCGTCAGAAGGTCCGGAGTCTCCCGACTTCGGTTCCCAGCGGTCGCCAACTTTTTCATGCGTGTGTTTCAGCGCATCATAGGCTGTGCGGTGCGCACGTTCCTCATCGTTGTACTCGTCCATCGCAGAGTCGTAGGCCTTAGCGAAGGTTCGCTGCGCTTTCTCGTTCGATTTTTGGAGAGTCTCTGGCAATTCTGACTTCTTGGCATCGCCTGATTTATTTGTTTTTGGCATCGTGGCCAACTCCTTTCGCTAGGCGGCCGGACATCTTCACGCTAACAGTGTGTCGTTAGAACAATAAAGGCCTGCACTTCGATTGCTGGCTGGCAGCCATGCCGGCTACGAAACGTGGCGAGAATGCTGATACAGAAACGGTTGAACAACAGTTTGGAATGCATAAACTGTTCAGAAAAACCGTCAAAGGCATGAGTGCTCTTCACGAGGCCGAGCACCGTACCTTGTTCATTATTTTCTCAATGTTTTAGGCTGGAAAACAGGCGTACAACCAACGCCCTTTTGAGAGGAGGATGACATGTGGCTCATTCTTATTCTGGTCGGGGTTGCCATGATCGTTTTTGGTGTCATGGTCGAAGCAGCTCAACTATTGATCTGGCTCGGCGTTATTTTGGCTGCCGTATCGGTCATCATGTGGATCGTACGCAACGTGGCAAGAGCATCGAAAGGCTGACGCAGCTCTCACATACTCAAGTACTCAAGGCATGACTTGAGAACGGAAAAAGTTTTATAGCACGCCAAAGGCCACGGAAATTTCCGTGGCCTTTGTGCTGCGCACTGGCGTGTGTTGGCTAAGCAAATGCGCCGTGGCCGGTGATGTCACGACCAACAAGCAGAGCCTGGACTGATTCCGTGCCTTCGTAGGTGTGGATCCCTTCGATATCAGCAAGGTGTTGAATGACCCCGTTTTCCACCAGGATGCCGTTACCACCGAGCATATCTCGAGCATCAGAGGCGATGCGCCGGGCCGTGCGAGTGTTGTTGTACTTCGCCAGTGCAGCCTGAGTGGCTTTCAATTTGCCGGCTGCTTCGAGTTCGGCGATACGGATCATGTAGAGCTGCATCGAGACCAGCTCGGACAGCATCCGGGTGAGGCGTTCTTGAACCATCTGGTGCTCGGCCAGGTATTTGCCGAACTGTTTGCGCTGGGTCGAGTAGGCCAGTGCCGACTCGAATGCCGCGGTCGCGTGGCCCAGTGCTGACCATGCCACACCGATGCGGGTCGCGTACAGCACCTGGGATACTTCGCGGAAAGATTTGATGCCTTCAATAAGCGCTTCAGCCCCGACTTTTACATCATCATAGAAAATGTCCGCCTGGTCGATGGCACGCAGCGAACCTTTGTGGCGGATCGGTGTGCCAGTGTAGCCATCAGCATCCTGTGGAACGATGAAGCCGCGAACTTTTCCGTGGTCTTCTGCACCTTCGTCAATCACACGAGCAAACGTGACGGTGATGCCGCCGGCGGCACCGTTCCCGATCCAACGTTTGGAGCCGCGGATGACAAACGAACCATCGTCCTGACGGGTCGCAATGGTCGATAAACCAGTCGAGTCTGAGCCGTGGTCGGGTTCGGTGAGTGCGAAGGCTGCTGGGAAATCGAAGTCAGCGATGGCCTTAGCGTATTGGGCTTTTTGCTCTTCGGTGCCAAACATGGTGATGGATCGCAGTGCCAGTCCGCCTTGGACCGCCAAAATCGTCCCCATGGAGCCATCGATACGGGACAGTTCCATATTGACCAGACCCGCTGCTAGTGGCGACATCTTTTCGATGTCTGGGTGATCAACACCGTCATTGATCAGACCAGCCTCGCCCATGGCTTTAGCCACTTCCAGGGGATAGTGGTGGTCATTCCAGGCCTGGCGCATGGTCGCAACGTGGGCTTCACCGAATTCGCGAGTGCGCTGCCAGATGGCACGATCTGCGTCGCTAATATCTGCAAAGACATCGTAATAGTCGATATCCAGCGCTTCGGTGAGCTGGTATTCAGGCTGTTGATTCCCCGGGAAGGACGTGGTCATATGACCTCTTTCAGAAGAGACGGACATTTTGAGGCGCACATCTCAATCTAGCGGGATTTTGTGCTCAAGAAAATTTCATGAACGCTCGGTACCGAGTATTTTGCTTTCCGCGGGTGTTTAGCGTGTCTGGGGAAATGGTTCCAGAACGATTGTGTACCAGTGGGTGATCTGGTTGGAGATTTCGCGGCTCTTGTTCGGGATACGTGGGCTTTTCGACGCTAGCACAGAGCTAGTCAGCACGATGAAACATCCAAAGCCCAATGCAGGCGCCGATAATTTTGACCGAACCTAAACCAATGAGCATCCAGTGCTGCGTGGTAATAACGCCGTCTTCGGCGATGATGGTGACGACGGCAGACCCGGCAAGCAAGAGTCCTACGATGAGGGTAAAGACCCATAGAACTTTGATGCCGGGTGCGTGTTTATGCATTAGTCATCTTCGGCTGCCAGCTGTCCGCAGGCGCCGTCGATTTCTTTTCCTCGGGTATCGCGCAGGGTCGTTGGCACGCCGGCATCGTTGAGTCGGTCAATAAATTCCTGGGTGACGTCAGGTTCAGACGCCGTCCAGACCGAACCCGGGGTGGGGTTCAGCGGGATGGGGTTGATGTGGGCCCAGCCGCGACCACGAGCTTTGATCTTTTTGGCCAGCAGATCTGCGCGCCAGCCGTGGTCGTTCATGTCTTTGATCAGCGCGTATTCGATGGAGACGCGGCGGCCGGTCTGAATATAGTAGTTATGCGCGGCGTCTAGGGCTTCATCGGCGTCCCAGCGTGAGTTCACGGGGATCATCTGGTCGCGCAGCTCGTTATCCGGTGCGTGCAGAGACAGCGCGAAGGTTACGGGGATACCTTCGGCCGCAAGTTTATTGATGGCCGGCACGAGTCCAACGGTGGACACCGTAATGTTTCGAGCCGACATGCCCAGACCCTCCGGAGCGTCGTCGACCATGCGGTGAATCGAGTTCATGACCCGGCGGTAGTTCGCCAGGGGTTCACCCATGCCCATGAAGACGACGTTGGATACGCGCTCAATGTCGCGAGCGCCTTCGGGCTTACCAAGTTGCCCGTCGGCAATAACGCGATTAGCGGCAACGATTTGGTCGACGATTTCGGCGGTGGACAAGTTGCGTGTCAGTCCGGCTTGCCCGGTGGCGCAGAAGGGGCAGTTCATCCCACAACCGGCCTGGGATGAGACGCACAGGGTGATGCGGTTTTGGTAGCGCATCAGCACGGACTCAACCAGGACGCCGTCGAAGAGCTTCCACAAGAATTTGATGGTCTGGCGATCTTCGGTTTCAATGCGACGGACTTCAGTCAACAAATGCGGGAAGAACGTTTCGGCCAGCTCATCCCGCTTGTCGGCGGGCAAGTCGGTCATCTCAGCTGGATCAGTGGTGTAGTGACTGAAGTAATGCGTAGACAACTGGCGTGCACGGAAAGCGGGCAGGCCAAGTTCTTTGACCTTCTCCTCGCGCTCCGACATATCCATATCTGCTAAGTGCTGGGCGGGCTGAGTGACGCGCGGCTGCTTAAATTCCAGCTTCGGACGCCCCTCGCTGTCGGTCCGCTGCTCCCAACCCTCGGTACGCGGGCGAACCTGTGGTCGCTCCATGCGGGGACGAACGCCGTGATTGGCCAGGCGCGCGCGTTCCTCGGTCAACTGCTCGACCTCGGGATCCAAGAATTGTTTGCGCGGCGGATTCAGCTTCAGACGACCTGCACGGTCGGTCTGAGGCTTCATTGGTCGGGTACCGGGTTTACGAGGAGTATACTTATCAGCCATTTGTCACATTGTCTCACACGAGATCCGCATACGATAACGCACCAATTCAAATTCTCTGGCCGCATAGCTTCCCGAAAAGTGTTCTCACCCATCCGCAAAAACTCGTGACTCGCATCACATGAATCGCTACGCTGGGACCATGACGACATTACTTGCTGCACGCCCAGAAATTCCCGGTGAAGATTTCTCCCGGGTGGCGATGACTATTGAAACGCTTGAACTGTTACAGAAACTTCGCGGCATCCACGGGGATCTGATGTTCCACCTCTCCGGCGGCTGCTGTGATGGCTCGATGCCTATGTGCTACCCGGTCGGCGACTTCCGCACCGGAGCCCAGGACGTCCTGATGGGCACCTTCGAACTGCCCGCGACCGACGAGCTTCCCGCCACCGAGGTTGGATTTTGGGTGGGCAAACCGCACTTTATATATATTCGCGGTTCCCATATCACTCTGGAAGTCGTGGATGGTCGAGGTGCCGGGTTCTCGGTAGAAACACCCGAAGGAAAGCGCTTCATCATGCGTTCTACCCTGCTGCCGTCATGACACTGCTTGAGCAGCATCCACGCCAGAATCCCGCCGACGACGGCTACCAGCGTGCCGTTGCCGCAGCCCACCAGAAACTCAACGACGCCGTCGTGGATTCCACGGGGGTGCGTTCAACCGTCTCCGAATCCTGGCGACGAAGTCTAGAGCTGCACCACACCCCACGGACGGTGACCACCCCTGTGAGCATTCCTTCCGATACGCTGGCAGACCATCGCAAAAGCCACCCGATCGCCGCCGTACTGCCCATGCTGCACACCCTTCTCGCCCCGGCCCACGATGTTGGACTCATCACCGCGATCTCCAATACCGCAGGCCACCTGCTCTGGGTGGATGGCGCCAGCACCACTCGCACCCGAGCCGAAGACATTGGCTTCAGCCCGGGCACCGACTGGTCTGAGGCTTCAATGGGCACCTCCGCCCCGGGCACCGCGCTGTCAACCGGAGCGCCAGCCCAAGTCGCCGGCGCCGAGCACTTCAGCCAGAACGTGCATGATTTTTACTGCAGCGCTATTCCGCTGCGGCACCCGTCGGGCGGCATCTTAGGGATGCTCGACATCACGGGGTCAGCCACCGCGGTGACTCCCCTTGCTTTGGCAATGCTGCGCAACACCGCCCAAGCCATCGAGCAATTCTGGGCCACCCAGATCTTCCCCTCCACGAGTCACGCCGAACCGACCAATCTGCTGCAGGCGACCGCACTGCTTGAAGTCGCTAGCGGGCGTACCGCACGACTGGGTAAGGCTCGGCTATCGATGCGGCACGCGGAAATTCTCACGCTGTTGGATTGGCACCGCACCGGACTCAGCGCCACCCAACTGGCCTACGAACTCTTCGGCGAGCTAGCGCCGGATCAGCTGCGAGCGCGGCTCACCACCGTGCGGGCTGAAATCTCCCGGCTGCGCAAACTCCTGGAGAAGAGCCACCACCCGATCGCCCTGCACTCACAGCCCTACCGGCTAGACACCACGGTGCCAACCGACGCCGCAGCCGCCATGAACGCACTGCATCGCGGAGACATCACCTCCGCCCTACGGTTTGCACCAGCAGATGTGCTCCCGACCTCCGAGGCGCCGGGCATTGCGGACATTCGACAACAGTTGGCCGTCACTCTGCGAGAAGCCGTGCTCGCAGATGCAACCGCCGAACAACTCTGGACCTACCTGGGGCGCAACCAAGCCGCCAACGACGTCGAAGCCTGGATGCTGGCACTGAAAATTCTGCCACCAACCAGTCCGCGTCGGGCCGTCGCCACAGCCACACTGCAACGACTAACGCATTAGGCGGCCCCGAAGAACCACCGGCTGCAACGTTGGCGCAACCCCTTCAACCCTAGAGTGACATGCATCACCTTAAAGTTCTTGTCTTGAGTCTAGGGAAAGGCTTCACCATGACCGTCTATGCAAACCCCAACACCGAAGGCGCCGTCGTCGATTTCCGATCACGCTATGACCACTACATCGGCGGCAAGTGGGTGGCCCCGGCCAAGGGTCAATATTTTGAGAACCCCACCCCAATTACCGGCCAAACATTCTGTGAAGTTGGCCGCGGTACCGCCGAAGATATCGATGCCGCACTGGATGCCGCCCACGCCGCAGCCAAAACTTGGAATAAGTCATCGGCCACCGAGCGCGGTGCACTGCTGCTGGCCATGGCCGACCGCATGGAAGAAAACCTTGAAAAAATCGCGGTGGCCGAGTCCTGGGAAAACGGTAAAGCGGTTCGTGAAACCCTCAACGCAGACATTCCTCTAGCCATTGATCACCTGCGCTATTTCGCCGGCGCCGTTCGCGCCCAGGAAGGCAGCCTGTCGCAGATTGATGACGACACGGTGGCGTATCACTATCACGAACCACTGGGCGTGGTCGGCCAGATCATTCCGTGGAACTTCCCCATCCTCATGGCAACCTGGAAAATCGCACCGGCCATCGCCGGCGGCAACTGCGTCGTGTTGAAACCCGCAGAGCAAACTCCAGCCTCGATCATGCTGCTCATGGACCTGATCGGCGACCTCATTCCACCCGGCGTGCTCAACGTCGTCAACGGTTTTGGCCTGGAGGCGGGCAAACCCCTGGCGTCCTCACCGCGGATCGGCAAGATCGCCTTCACCGGTGAAACCACCACCGGGCGCATGATCATGCAATACGCCACCGAAAATATTATCCCCGTCTCGCTGGAACTGGGCGGCAAATCTCCCAACATCTTCTTCAGTGACGTCATGGATGCCGACGATGGGTTCCTGGACAAAACCCTGGAGGGCTTCGCGTTCTTCGCCCTGAACCAAGGTGAGGTCTGTACCGCACCGTCACGCGCACTCGTCCAGGAGAGCATGGCCGATGACTTCTACGACCTGGCCATCGAACGGGTCAAAAAGATCAAACAGGGCAACCCATTGGACACCGACACCATGATGGGCGCCCAGGCCTCCAACGACCAGTTCGAAAAGATCATGTCCTACATGGATATCGGCAAGCAGGGTGGCGCCGAGGTCCTCATCGGTGGCGATTCAATTGATCTTGGCGGCGACCTCTCCGGTGGCTACTACGTCCAGCCCACCGTATTGCGCGGCACCAATGACATGCGCGTGTTCCAGGAAGAGATCTTCGGCCCCGTTGTGGCCACCACAACGTTCAAGGACTACGACGACGCCCTGTCGATCGCCAATGACACGATGTTTGGGCTGGGTGCAGGAGTATGGTCACGCAACGGCAACGTCGCCTACCGTGCGGGGCGCGATATTCAAGCCGGCCGTGTATGGGTGAATAACTACCACTCCTACCCCGCCCACGCAGCATTCGGCGGCTATAAGATGTCCGGGTTCGGTCGCGAAACGCACCTGATGCTGCTCGAGGCATACCAACAGACAAAGAACCTGCTGGTGTCCTACAGCGAACAGCCCCAGGGCTTCTTCTAAACCGCAATCCTCCAAACGTGTTGCCGCCGATCGTTGTGATCGGCGGCCACACGAGGTTTAATTGTCCGTGCGCCCCAACGAAGAAGGATCATGAATGCGAATTGTCATCGGAGCACCCGGCAACGGAGCATCACTGAAGGATGAACTGAAGTCGCAACTCGAAGCCGACGACCGAGTCAGCGCTGTTATAGATCTCTCGACAGCAAACATCACGTATCCGCAGGTTTCCTTCCAAGCGGCACAGTCCATCCTCGATGGGAACGCGGACCGCGGCATACTCGTCTGCGGGACCGGCGTCGGAACGGCCATCGCCGCCAGTAAAGTGGACGGCGTTCGAGCCGCGACCGCTCACGATCTCGTAACAGTGCGTGGTTCGATAGAGAATTACGACGCCCAGCTCCTCTGCATGGGCCAAAACGTCATCGCCCCTGTCGAGGCGAAGGCCTTGGTCGATGTATGGCTGGATCTACGCCACGATCCGGCGAGCAACTACGGGCAGCGACTCGATGAGATCGCCGCCTACGAAGCACAATAACGAAACTTTTCGACAGCTGAAGCCAATGTCGCCTGCAGGACAGCTCCTCCTTGACCGACGTCAAGGACACTGCTGTGGATACGTCATATATTGATCATGTACCCCAGCAGAAGGAGCTTCACATGACGAATCGAAACATCGAAAAAGCAGCGCAACTGGCGCCGATTGTCGAGCGCGTGCACGGCGCTCATCACCCAGAATTGTCACGGGTCCGTCAGATCACTGACGAACTCCAAGATTCGGCCAATGCGCCACACGTGAGCGGCCTGTTTCACGAACTCCGGACGGTGACCGACAATTATGCGATTCCGAAGGACGTTTGCGAAGCCTTCGAAGCCACGTATCACGCGTTAGAACGCGCTGACAGACAGCACGAAGCTGCCTGAAACACACAACCCTTGAATCAAAAATGGCCGCCGATCAAATGATCGGCGGCCATCGCACGTTCTATTCTTCTGGCTCGTCGCCTTCATCAAACGACGCGTCGATCTGCTGATCCGCCCAGTCGGCTTCACTCACGGAAGTAGCCCGAGTATCAAGCGGCTCAAGACGCTCCTCATCGGAGGACAGCTGTTCAACCAATTCCTCTTCGGGAACCTCGAGATTTGGATTTATATATTCCTCAACCATGGCTACTCCTTTCATAAAACCCGGCGCATTGCACACTGCGCTAGCACCGGGAGATTTCGAGTTCTAGATGGAGTTTTACCCTGCATCAGGGTACGCACCATTGTATAGA
>NZ_JAKDKW010000080.1 GCF_030453185.1 Yaniella sp.
CTCGATGAAATGGCGCTTCCCGCGTGCCATGCACTGTTCCAATTCCACGTCCAGCCAGAAGAAGACGGCCCCGGAAAACTCTCCTGCCAGCTCTACCAGCGCTCTGCCGATATGTTCCTGGGCGTCCCCTTCAATATTGCAGAATACGCATTATTGACCAGGATGATGGCCCATCAGCTGGGCTACAACCTCGGAGACTTCGTGTGGACCGGCGGCGATGTGCATATTTACGCCAACCACGTCGAACAGGTGCGCGAGCAGCTGAGCCGTCAGCCTTATCCGTACCCGCAATTACGTTTCAATCGCAAGCCACAAGATTTATTCAGCTACGAATGGGAAGATTTCGAACTCGTTGAATACCAACACCACCCCACCATCAAAGCTCCAGTTGCCGTCTAATTGCCGCATCGGCATGGTTTGGGCTCAAAGCCTCGACGGTGTCATCGGTTTGGACGGTGGTATGCCCTGGGAAGTACCCGAAGACCTTCAGCATTTCAAACAGGTGACCATGGGCGAAGTGCTCGTCATGGGCCGCCGGACGTGGTCTTCTTTCCCCAATTCAGTCCGACCATTGCCTGGCCGAACCTCGATCGTTGTCTCAAAAACGTTCAGTGAGGACCCCAGCGATCCCAATTTGGACCATGAAGACGTCCACATTGTTGAAGATTTGGATAAGGGCCTAGAACTCGCCGCTCAGCTTAAGACCAGTCAAACAATTTGGGTGGCCGGTGGTGGCACCCTATATGATCAGGCCATAGATATAGCCACCGTGATCGAGCGCAGTCTGTTCAACCTCAACATTGACGGCGATACATATGCCCCCGAACTTGATGGTTCTTGGACACTTGCCGAACAAGACCCAGCAAACGGTTGGCACACGTCCAAGTCCTCGGTCGAATACCGGTTTGAACGATGGGAGCGAACTCTTGAGCAAGACAACTAATACGGCCCCCGTGTCACAACGGCAAATGGTGTTGGCCTTCCTTGGTCTGGTCGCCGGTCCCCTGTTGGCGCTGGTTTGCGCCGGGATGGGGCTCTACCTCGTACTCACTGGTAAAACGATCGCAGGGGTAATTTTTATCCTTGTGCTGACCCAGATCTTTATCGGTGTTGGCCTCTGGGCATATAACGCCCGCAAAAAACATGCGCTTGCGCAGAATGTAGAATAAAAACTTATGACTCAACACGTTTCGGAGGCCCCAATGAACGCAGATGCTGCAGCCCGTCCATCAGTTGGTCTAGTCGGCTGGCGAGGCATGGTCGGCTCCGTGCTCATGCAACGGATGGTAGAAGAAAACGATTTTACCAAGATCAATCCCGTCTTCTTCTCCACATCAAACGCCGGCGGTCCGGTTCCAGAACTCGCAGGTGTTGATACCTCCGAGACTCTGCAAGACGCCCACGACATTGACACCCTGGCCAAACTGCCAATCATTCTGACCACTCAGGGCGGCGACTACACCACCGAGGTGTACCCGAAACTTCGCGCAGCAGGCTGGAACGGCATCTGGATTGATGCAGCATCTACCCTGCGCATGGACGACGAATCCATCATCGTGCTAGATCCGGTCAACCGCGACCAGATCGACGCCGGACTGAAGAACGGTGTCAACCAGTTCGTTGGCGGTAACTGCACCGTCTCGTTGATGACCCTCGGTCTCGGCGGTCTGCTCCGCAACGGCCTAGTCGAATGGGGAACCGCCATGACTTACCAGGCGGCTTCCGGTGGCGGTGCCCGCCACATGCGTGAGCTCATCAAAGGCTTCGGCACCCTGCATGACGTCGTGGCAGATGATCTAGCCAACCCAAACTCTGCCATTTTGGAACTGGACAAAAAAGTCATTGATGCCCAGCGCAACGGCAGCATGGATACCACTCAGTTCGAGGTACCTCTTGCCGGTTCGCTGATCCCTTGGATTGACTCCGATCTCGGTGACGGCATGTCCCGAGAAGACTGGAAAGGCATGGCCGAAACCAACAAGATTCTTGGTCGTACCGGTGACAACATCATGCCGCTAGAGTCCGTGACGGTTCGTATCGGTGCTCTACGCTCGCATTCCCAGGCCTTGACCCTGAAACTCACCAAGGATATCCCATTGGATGAGATCGAAGACCTGTTGGCGAATGACAACGACTGGGTGAAATACGTTCCTAACAACAAGGAAGCCTCGCTCGAGCAGCTCACGCCCGTAGCTGTTACCGGCACCATGGATGTTCCCGTTGGCCGCGTTCGTAAGCTCTCTATGGGACCGGAATATATATCTGCTTTCACCGTTGGCGACCAACTCCTATGGGGCGCGGCAGAGCCGGTCCGCCGAATGCTGATGATCGCCACCGGCAATCTATAAACCCAGCAAGAACTAAATCCTAGGCTAGCCACCAGTTGCAATTCGCGACTGGTGGCTAGCGCTTTCATACGGCACAATGCCCCTCAGTCGTTTGGAACAGTCAGATGACGTAAGATTTCTGATTTCTAGCCGACGGTAGACGCGGATACCCCATGTGGAACGGTACTTGATACCGTCAGGAGGCTTCTCAGAGCAACGCGCATCAGGTGTCGCTAATTCCAGCCGCTGATGCCAAGATACGGCTCAGGCGATGGGCTAGTTGTTCGGCCGGCTCGGATGCATCATCGCGCAACCAACGTTCGGTACGCCATAGAGCACCAGCAGCTAAAAACATTGCTCGCTCGTGAACGTCTTCTGGGCTGGGTTCCATATCTTGCATCGCAGGTCCGAGGGCCGTCACATCTACTATGCGGGTCGCGAGGAACTCAATGACATCTTCTCGTACTTCGCCGGCAGCGGTGGAGTCCAGCACCGCAAGATAGAATCCTCGGCGATGTTCCAGCTCAGTCAATAATGCGTGCAGGGCAGTCGAAGAGGCATCGTGCCAAGAACCTTGTGCGTCATGGGCTGGCTGCGGCACACTGTCAAAGAGTGCAACGAGCCGTACAGCTGCAGCGGCGCGAATAAGGTTCGCTAAATCACCAAAGTGTTGGTAGAGCGTCGGGCGACTCACTCCGGCGGCCCGTGAGATCTCTGCGAGACTCAACACTTGTCCGGGCTCGTACTCATCCAGGGCGCGCGTCATCGCGGTAATCAAAGCGGTTTTCGATCGCTCAGCACGCGGGTTCCGCATCTCGCCTGCGTCTGGGGTATCACCAGTAGTCACCGTCGTCCTCCTCACTCAAAGTCGACCCCCATAATGTACCAGCAGATTGAAGCTCGTCAGCCTATTCGAGAGTTCTACGCCGCCAGAAAAGCATCACCGCACAACACTGTGCCGCAAAGGGGTTTCCGGTACACGCACCCTTCCACGCCTCCTCGCGTAGCAAGTATCGGTGCGGTGACGCCCTAGGGTCAAGGAAAAGGTGGCTGCAGAGCCAACACGAGGTGGTCTACAATATGAGCTGCATTATACAACCGACCAGCGCATGTTGACGGTGCGCACCCCAGCATGCTCGAAGGAGAACCGACTTGAGACTCCCCAAGCTCAAAATCCCTACAGCCGCATCGATGAACATCGGCCCAAAGTTCCTACAACGCTTCATGCGCATCTGGCCGCCATACCTCGGCGCGGGCATCAAGACCCAATACATTGCAGACAACGCCTCAAGAGCCATTGTGACTCATAAACCAAATCTCCTCACTCGAAACCTGGTCGGAACTGCCTTCGGTGGCACCATGCTGTCGATGACCGACCCATTTTTCATGTTTGCGGGCGTCCACGGCCTCGGCAAAGAGTATCTCGTCTGGGATGTCGGCGTCGAAGCGCAATTCATCAAACCAGGCAAAGGAAAGATCACTGCGGACTTCCAAGTTAGCGAAGAGACGTGGGATCTCATTCGCGAAAAAACCATGGATGGAGAAAAGTATTTGCACTGGTTTGAAGTAGCTATCACCGACGAGTCAGGCGACACCGTGGCCATTGTCCGTCGCCAGGTCTACTTCAGAAAAAAGCGTACGGCTCTCACCGAGAAAGCTAACGCAAAATAACCAGCACTTAACCCGCCGCCCCTGCGCCTTCTGTCTCCACGCGTGACGGAAGGCGTTTTTATGCCCAGATGCTCTCAGGAAATAAAAATCTTTCCCACTCACGATTGATGGCTGACCTGGACAAACGCGAGACACCACGCGCAAACTCGTGACATTCTCTACTTTTCTTCACAAAACACTTGCACGTTGCTAGTCAAGCAACTATATTGTTAGTACAGCAACGACGTGTTGCAAGTCACACAACCTAGGAGTCGAAATGGCTAACGAAAACTACGCGGCACTCGAACAAGAAATGGAAACCGTTCTCGAGAAAATTTTCGAGGCAGGCGCTGAAGTATACGCAGAGCGCGGTTTCAAACGTCGCGTTGGATACGGTACCCGTCCAGCAGTCATTCACATCGATATGGCTAACGCTTGGACTCGTCCAGGTCACCCATTCTCCTGTGAGGGCATGGATACTATTATCCCGGCCTGCCAGGATCTGAATGCTGCAGCTCGCGCTAAAGGTGTCCCAGTAATTTTCATTACCACCGCCTACGATGTTCTCGATGACAGCCTGGCATCCGACATGGGCCTCTGGGGTCAAAAAATCCCATTGGAAACCCTAGATGCTTCCACCGGCGCAGCAGACATCGACTCCCGCATCGCACCGCAGGAAGGCGAACTGGTCATCAAGAAGAAGCGCGCGTCTGCCTTCCCCGGCACCAACCTAAACCAGTTCCTGACCGCTAACCGCATCGACACCCTGATCGTCACCGGCGTTACAGCAACGGCTTGTGTCCGCCACACCGTTGAAGATGCCGTAGCTGAAGGCTTCCGCCCGATCGTAGTCAAAGAAGCTGTCGGTGACCGCGTACCTGGTGTTGTTGCCTACAACCTCTTTGACATGGACTCTAAGTTCGGCGACGTTGAACCACTCGAAAACGTGGTCAACTACCTCAACGAACTGCCAAACTTCGAAGACACCGTGCCAACCACCACCCTGTCTGTCAAGCAAGCTGTCACAAGCTAATCGCCGAGCTATGACACTCTGACACGTTGGTTCTGACACGTTGGTTGAGATAGATGGGCTTGTTGAAGTATGCGAAATCAGCTTCGGCAAGCCCATTCTTTCTTCAGTCCCACCTCTCATGTACTCTAGGGACTTTTGTGTTCCCGGCCCGCAAGATATGGAGCCCCCATGACCACCAGCGACCACAGCTCGACAAAACAGCCAACCAATACTTCTGAAGTTTCACCTCAAACGCTTCGACAAGTCACGTTTGCCGGATTCGCCGGAACAGTAGTCGAATGGTTTGATTTCGCCGTCTACGGCTTTATGGCAACCATTATTGCCACCACATTTTTCCCAGAGTCCACCGGGGCGGTGGCTCTACTCCAAACTTTCGCCATTTTCGCCGTAGCCTTCGCCCTACGCCCCGTAGGTGGCGCAATCTTCGGTATGCTCGGCGACCGTATCGGCCGCAAATCAGTACTCATCTTGACTGTACTGTTAATGTCCGGTTCCACCGCAGCCATCGGTCTGCTGCCAAGCTACGACCAAATCGGTATCTGGGCCGCAGTCCTGCTGACCGCTGCTCGTTGTCTCCAGGGCCTGTCGGCCGGCGGTGAATATGCGGGTGCAGTCACCTATGTGATCGAGCATTCCCCGCCGCACCAGCGCGCACGGTGGGGCTCGGCCATGCCAACTGCAACTTTCGCTGCGTTCGCTGCAGCCGCCCTGCTGTCTTACCTACTCACGACCGGACTCGGCGAAGCCGCAATGCAAGAGTGGGGCTGGCGTATTCCGTTTCTGATCGCTGCTCCGCTGGGCCTCATTGCCTTCTGGATCCGTCGGAAACTCGGTGAATCCCCGATGTTCCAGGAAGCTGGCGAAGATGACACCACTGAGCATGCCCCGCTGCGAGCCACCATTCGCACTCAGGCTCGTCCAATGATGATTCTGGCCGGTTACATCTCGCTGACCGCGCTCAGTTTCTATATCTTCTCGACCTATATGACGACGTTCCTTCGGGAAGTTGTGCAACTCGAGGCCGTGCCAGTACTTGCTTCCAACGTCATTGCGCTGACACTTGCAGCATGTATGGCGCCACTGGGCGGCGTTATCTGCGACCGCTTTGGCCGTCGTAAGACGATGTTCGCCTCTGCCATCTTGCTGGCAGGCACTGCGGTCCCCGGCTATATGATCGCTGCCGGTGCGACCTTCACCACCGCGCTGCTTGGCCAGCTGCTCATTATGTTCGGCACCGTCGCTGCCAATGTGGTGACCGCAGTGCTGCTCACCGAAGTTTTCCCAACTCGGGTGCGCTACACCGCGTCAGGTGTCACATACAACGTGGCCTACGCGCTGTTTGGTGGTACAGCACCGTATATTGCGACGTGGCTCATCGATGTTACCGGGAACCCACTTTCACCAGCCATCTATCTGACCGTGATTGCCATTGGGGCGTTCATCGCGACGACACTTATGCCAGAAACTGCCGGTCGGGATCTCGGAGTCGGTGTTGACGACGAGCCGATCACCTCATCCATTCCGGTACTTCCGGAGGATAGCAAGATCAAAGCGTCCAAACCCAAGAACGAAAAAGTGAAAACGCTCGCCTAAAGTTAATGCAGTTCAACCCTGGCGATACCCGAGGGCATGGTTCGAAACGAATCATGCCCTCGAGTTGTTTTCCGAGACTACAGCAGCCCCCAGCCGCGCTGAAATATCGTGGGCTGTTTGGCTGACTGCGCGCTGCAAGGCCTCTGCCGAATGTTGGAATTCAACCCGGGAGGTCGGTGCAGACAGAATGACGCAACCGGTCGCTGTGCCGCGCAGATCAAACACGACTGCTGAAACACCGAATTCTTCCGGGGTCGTACCACCCTGGTTGGTCGCAAAACCGTGCTTCCGGATCAATTCCAACTCGATTTCCACGTCTTCGCGGCTGATGCCACCTTCAGGCACCACAATGCGACCTGTTTCGATCAGCTGGTGCACTGCGTTGAGTGGCTGATGTGCCAGCATCACACGTACCGACGATGATTCCCACTGGTTATAGCGGTTACCAATCGGCTGCGTGTGACGCACCTGGTGCGGACTGGCAACCTGTTCCACCACTATCGTTCCGCCGTCGCCCCAGACACCCAGGGCGGTCGTTTCGCCTGTGAGTTCTGTGAGACGCTCAAGATGTTCAAGACCCGCGGCACGAATATCCAGATCGGCCAACAGCGGCGCTGATAGTTCGAGGACGCTGAGACCGAGTCGGTAGCGGCCGCTGGTGGCTTCACGGCGGACATAACCGAGTTCAGACAAACCATTGAGCATGCGAGACACCGTGGATTTGTGAAGCCCCACGATCTCGGATATCTCAGTGACGCCCAGTGCCGGTCTCTTGATCGAAAAAGCTTCTAAAATTGACAGTCCATTGAGCATGGCTGCCGGGGCACCCTGGGGTTGCCGGACGGCTGGTTGATCGGCTTCTGACAAAGTTGCTCCTCAAATACAAGTGATGTGCATCAATATTGTCATATTTCCTGCTCGCATGGTCGGAGCGTACCGAGCGCACCTGACTTCAGTTTTCCCTCCAGGAGCCCCGATCCTGCCCATCGGTTTGGCGTGAGCTGACCACGCAGCCGGTTAGGACGTGAAGAGTCCTGGATAGAGATCGCGGATTTCGCGTTCCATGATGGGCGCCAGCGTGGTGGCATATTGGGGCGTGATGTGGGAGTTGTCGTACCACACTGCTACGTTGCCGACCACGGCTGAACACGCAGTATCTGGGCCTTGCTCAACACCGGGACAAACATATGGGTTCATATCCATGGTGTGGGTGGTCTCGGCTAAATCTTCGTCTGCAATTGGGTTGGGATGATGGGCGTCGCCGGCCATGCCGCCGCATTCTTCCGGAGGATTTCCTGACACCAAACAATCTGCTGTACCAGACGTGCCACCCGGACGAATCAGACCACGGATCAGCAACAGGGGTGTGTCCGTTGCCGCAATCTGTTCCCAGCGTTGTTGTGCTCCTTCAGCGAACCCTTCGTCAGCAGGTCTGCTGTACATTTGCGTGCCGGGAGCCACCACGAGATCAATGTTTTCAGACTCCAGGTAGTCCATGAAATTGTCGTTCCACTTGTGGCAGTAGTCGTTGCCTGGTTCATTTGGTACTCCGGAGAAATTACACCCGGATTTGATGGCCAGGATGACTTCCCAGTTGTGTTCACGTCCAAGGGTTCGGAACGTCTGCTCCCAGTTGCCCCGCATGCGAGTCAGGAGCTAAGACAACGGTTGCTGAAGGATTATCCGGGGCATCTGGATCTTCACACAGGGTGACTTCATAACTACCCGGTTCATTTCGCCCGTCCTGGCGACAATCTTGGGTGATATATTCTTGCTCCACACCAGCAAGTTCCTCGCCGTTTGGCTCATAAGTGTCTACTTCCGGAGCTTGAGGCCCGTCTTCAAGTGTGGTGAGAGCTCCCGGGTAGGTGTCTGTATCCAGCGCGTAACCGGCTTCTTGTTCTTGCGCTGTTTCTTGCTGTGTCGAGATAATGTAGTTGGCCACGATGTTGCTGAACACCAGCATGACGACCAGCCCAACCGCAATCGGGATCGTATTGGCTCGCTGACCAGTGGCGCGACGTCCCCAGGATTGGATGGGACGTTCCACGAGGTGGTTCAGCAACATAGCTAAAACAATGGCTGCCGCAAGAATGACGAATCCCCCGCGGATGCCAATGGCTTCACGATCGCGAAGTGTCAGGTAGAAAATCAGCAACGGCCAGTGCCATAAGTACAGGGCGTAGGAGTAATCGCCGATCCAGTTGAAAACTTTGTTATCGAGTAATTGGGTGACCGACCCGCGTTCTGTCGTCTCGTCCTGTGCTGCGGCAAAGAGTACGAATGCCAAACCCAACAGTGGCCACAAGGCAAGGGGGCCCGGGAACTGTTGTCCGCCATCGAAAAGAAACCCGGTCGATACGACCATGAATAGTCCCACCCAGCCCAATACAAAACGTAGGCCCTTCGCCAACCGCAGGTGGTCAATGACAATCGCAACCAGTCCACCAAATGCCAGTTGCCACAGCCGGGTACTCGTGGCCAGATAGGCCTCATCTTGCGACTGGGCACCATAGATGATGGCCCAGGCCATCGAAATGAGCAGCGTGACAGCCAGTACCCCACCCAACCAGAAAACTGCCGGTTGGTTACGTTTTCGTGCCAACCAAACAAGCACCAGGATCACAAACGGCATAAACAGGTAGAACTGACCCTGCACTGATAACGACCAGAAGTGCTGGAACAGAGAAGTCTCTGGGCCCGCCGCATCATAGGAGAGCTGCGAATTGATCAGTTCCAAGTTCTCGTAATACAGCAGCGACGCTACGGCTTCGCGCAACATCTGAGTGTGCTGGGTGTACGGCAGAATGATCATGCCCGCGATGGCGGTTGTAACCACCACGATGGCAGCGGGCACAAAAATTCGACGAAACAGCCGACCGAAGTATGCCACGAAATTGATACGGCCGTCGTTCTCAGCGGCTTCGCGCAACAACATTGCGGTGAATAAGAAACCTGAGACCGTGAGGAAAATGTCGATACCACCGGACACTCGGCCGTTGCCGAAGAGGTGGAATAACACCACACCCAGGATCGCCAGTCCACGGATACCGTGGAGGTCCGGCCGATATCTGCGCTTGGGTGTATGCCGCGCGACACGCGATGTTTGCGTGGTCTGGGTCGTCAAGAGATCAACTCCAATTCCGGTTCTACGTACGTTACGCCCCTAACTGCACTCCAACCAGTACCGGTTCTGGCACGAGGTGTATCCCCCACTTTTCAGCCACGCCGTCTCGAACAACAGTGGCAATTTGCACCAGATCTTGGGTGCTGGCTGTGCCACGGTTCGTCAAAGCTAACGTGTGTTTCGTGGACAGGCTAGCGCGCCCATTAACCGTATTGGATTCGCCGTTGAGCCCGAATCCTTTGTTGTAGCCCGCGTGCTCGATCAGCCAGGCGGCGGAAAGTTTGACCGTATCGGTGGTCTCACCAGCTTCGTGGTGCGGAAATCGCGGGGCATCATCTGGCAGCGTCTCCGCCACCTCGATCGGCACGATGGGGTTGGTGAAAAATGAGCCGGTCGACCAAGTGTCGTGGTCTTGGGCCTCGAGCACCATACCTTTGGTACCACGCAGATCCAGTACGGTTTGCCGGATACGCTCTAATGGGGCGCTTTGTTCAAGTTCGAGATTGAGCGCACGGGCCAGTTGGGTGTAGCGAATCGGTGCCGACTTCCCGGTCTTGACGAGCTGTAGGTCAACCGAGAGCACAATCCAGCGTGGTGAGGCCTGATGAAAGTTTGTCGTAGACGAGGCGATGGTGCGTTTGATCACCGAGTCACGGTACCCAAATTC
>NZ_JAKDKW010000020.1 GCF_030453185.1 Yaniella sp.
GAGTTACAGGCGATCACCAACAGTTTGACCCCGGCGTCCACCAGCTCGTCCATGATCGTCAAGGCCAACCGGCGCACTTCGGCGATGGGTTTGGGCCCATATGGCGTATTCTCGGTGTCGCCCACGTACACAATGTCCTCGTCCGGCAGCTGGTCGATCACCGCGCGGGCCACCGTCAAACCACCGACCCCGGAGTCAAAGATTCCAATCGGCGCTGTTGGAGTTGGCGTTATCATCAGAGGTCTCCAATCAGGGCCTGCATGAGAGTTTCCTGCAGCCAGGATACAAAGTTGTACAACAACGCCATGTAGCGTTCGACATCGGTCGCCTGGTCGACAGAATCAATCTCGTGAATCCGCTCGGCGTCGTCCTCGTGTTCAATGTCTAGCCGCGAAGACAACACCAAACGCACCTGGTTCAGGGCCCGACCGAAGGCTTCGGCCTCCTTCTGTGACAACATCAACGACGGCGTCTGCACCAGCGCATAGGCCCGCTGCAGATCCGCAATCTTATCCTGGCGAATATCCTCTTGAGCCAGGTCTCGGAACTGCGCTGAACCCTCCTCGGCGTCGTGACCCGAGCGTGCGTCGGGCAATAACCGCTGCACAGCAGGATCGTTGAGGTCCACCTGAACGTCGTCGCTGGTTAGTGAACCCACCAGGTCCCAAAAGGCCGCATCCGTGGGAGAGTCGTTCTCCGTAGCGGGAGCCTCGGGCAACTGTGCCGCCTCTTGTCGTGGGCGGAACCGATCAAACAGTTTCGGCTTATCCTCTTCCAGTGGCTCATCGGCGGGGCTCACGCCGCCCAGCAGGGTGAGGACATCGGAGAACAGCGACCGAAGAATTTGGCGCTCGGGTTTCTCTAAATATGCGGAGTACCCGCGCAGGGTTGATTTGAACGCTAAAGCCATAGGTAGTGTGTCGTATCCTTACTGATTCTGTTCGTAGGTTGCCCACAGGCCAAACCCGTGCATCGCAGCCACGTGCCGTTCGGCTTCTTCTTTGGACCCGTTGGCCACCACCGCTTTACCTTCGTGGTGTACCTGCAACATCAATTTGTGCGCAACCGAGGCGGTAAACCCGAAATACGACCGGAAGACGTAGGTGACATAGCTCATCAGGTTCACCGGGTCGTTCCAGACAATCACCTTCCAAGGGTGCCCGAGATGAGCCGTCTCTTCAACGACAATCTCCGGATCAACATCAACTGCACTCATAATGGACATGCTCCACATTCTAGGCAAGAACCGCACGCCGTGTGCACCATTCCGGACAGCACCAGCCAAAATGTGTCACCGCCTGCCCCAAAGCGCTAGTGTGGGACCCGTGAGTAACACACATCGTGGCGTGAGCCCAACCTCGTTTTTTACTGACCACTATGAGTTGACCATGGTTGACGCGGCCCGCAAAGCCGGGACCGCCGACCACAAAGCGGTTTTCGAACTCTTCGCGAGACGCATGCCCTCGGGGCGAAGATATGGTGTCAGCGCAGGCCAAGGCCGCTTTCTGGAAGGGCTTTCCGATTTTCGCTTCGACGACGAACACCTCGGGTTCCTTTCCGATCACAATGTCGTGTCCGAAGACACCATTAACTGGCTCGCCAATTACACGTTCACCGGCGATATCTACGCCTATGCCGAAGGTGAACCGTACTTTCCGAATTCTCCCCTCATGCAAGTCGAATCGACCTTTGCTGAAGCCGTGATCCTAGAAACCTACCTGTTGTCAGTGCACAACTACGACACCGCCGTGGCCTCGGCTGGTTCGCGCATGACCATGGCCGCCGGTGGCCGCGCCTGCATTGAAATGGGCTCCCGTCGAGCTCACGAGGAAGCCGCCGTCGCCGCTGCACGTGCCGCCGCCATCACCGGATTTACCTCCACCTCGAACCTTGCCGCCGGGCTACGCTACGGAATCAACACCGCCGGAACATCGGCTCATTCCTTCACCCTGCTACACGACGACGAGAAGACGGCCTTCCAAGCACAGGTGGAAACCATGGGCCGCGACACCACCTTGCTCATCGACACATTCGACATCGAAGCTGGTGTACGCAACGCCGTCGACGTCGCCGGATCCGAACTGGCGTTTGTACGAATTGACTCGGGTGACCTGCTAGAAGAGGCACACAACGTGCGTCGTCTGTTAGATGATCTTGGTAACACCAATACCGGAATAGTTGTCACCTCGGATTTGGACGAGTACGCTATAGCAGCCCTGCGATCTGCACCGGTGGATGCCTACGGCGTCGGGACCCAGCTGGTCACCGGCTCGGGCGCGCCAACGGCATCGCTGGTCTACAAACTGACCACCCGGCAAGATCGCAACGGCAACTGGATAGACGTACAGAAACAAGCTGAAGGCAAAACCAGCCGCGGCGGACGAAAATTTGCCGCCCGCCGTATGAACAATGGCGTTGCCACCGCCGAGGTTGTCATCGCCGGCCAGGAGCCACAGTGGGATGCCAACCACCGGCCACTCCAGGTCAAAGTGGTTGACGGCGGAGAAATACAAACTCAATACATCGGTTCAACTGCCGTAGAACGGGCCGCAGCACACCATAAACAAGCTGTCTCCGAGCTCCCCCGCGCTGCCCGTCGACTACAAGATGGAGAGCCAGCCATTCCTACGGTATTTGAGCTACACTAAGCTGTCCGGTTACCCATACCGGACACACACTCCAACATCAAAGGATTAGACACCATGCACGCGCTGATCATCGTGGATATCCAACAGGACTTTTGCGAAGGCGGAACGCTAGCCGTTGAAGACGGAGCGCAAACTGCTGCATTGATCACCGAATATATGAACCAGTGTGGTCAGAAATTCGATGTCATTGCCGCCACCCGCGACTGGCATATTGATCCGGGTCCGCACTTCTCGGACGAACCAGACTTTGAAAACACCTGGCCTGTGCACTGCGTAGCCGGTACCCAAGGTGCCGAACTGCACGAAAACTTGGACACCGAATTTATTGACGCGGAGTTCCTCAAGGGCCAATACAACGACGGCTACTCGGGCTTCGACGCGATCCTTGGCGAACCAGACCTGATCCGCAGCCAAGACGGCATGGCAGGCCCATACGGTGCCACCGCCGCCGCAGCTGCCGCCACTGATTCCAGCTCTATCACCATGGACGAGTGGCTCCGACAGCACCACGTCGAGCGAGTCACCGTGGTGGGTATTGCTACTGACCACTGTGTCCGAGCGACCGCCATGGATGCTTCTGATGCCGGCTATGAGGTTCGTGTCATCACCAACCTGACCGCCGGAGTGTCCGACAAAAATATCGACGAAGCCACCGATGAGATGGAAGATTGTGGCGTCATGCTCTCGGAATGGCCTGGAGCCAAGACCTTCACCGGTTAATACGTAGACTTCAATCGAGTAGGTGGGTCGGGTCTCCCGACCCACCTCTCACACCACCGTACATGCGGGCCCGCATACGGCGGTTCGCTTAGCCGTTTGGACGAAAGCGTAACCAAGCATCATAGAAGAACAGGGCACCTTGATCTTGCCAATATTGTGTTGATAAGGCGTTATGGAGTATCGGGCTTCCGGCAATACGCTAGTACGCCCGATTAGCATTGCCCCATTGATACGCCTGATCAGCACGTACCCCCAGGGATCGGAGCATCCGCACCCTGGTTTTGGGGGTTTTCCATTCTTTCCATCGGATTTGTCGTAGTCGGCGACGGAACCATTTATCGAGGCGTTGGAGAACCTTCGGCGTTTCGATCAGCCGGAAGTAGCCCATCCACCCACGCATATATTGATTCAGCCGTCGAATGCGCTCGTCCATGGAGATACTCCACCGACGCGAAGTCAACTCGCGAATACGGTCCTTCACACGCTGCCGCGTAGAAGGCGCCATCCGCAACTTCACCTGTGAACCCTTGGCAAAGTAGAAACCATATCCCAGCAACTCAGCTGAAGATGCTGGCTTCACAGAGGACTTTGCCCGATTCACCTTCAACCGCAGCGTCTCCTCGAAGAAGCGTGTCGCGACTTCAAGCACCCGCTGCGCAGCCCGTTTTGATTTCACGAACACTCGGAGATCATCGGCATACCGCACAAAGCGGTGTCCGCGTGACCAAAACAGTTGATCAAAATCATCTAACAAAATGTTAGATAATAGCGGCGATAAAGGGGACCCTTGCGGGGTTCCTTCACCCGTACCCTGCACGATGCCATCCGCCATGATCCCCGCTTCTAAGTAGCGGCGGATCAGCTTTAGCAGTCGTGGATCTTCTACCTTGCGCGCCACCCTGGCCATGAGCATGTCATGATTGACCCGATCAAAGAACGCATCTAAATCCACCTCGACCGCCCACCGATACCCATCCTGGATTGCATTCTTGGCAACCAGCACAGCATCATGAGCCGACCGATGTGGTCTAAATCCGTATGAAACTGGGACAAAGCCCGGATCAAACACCGGCACCAGAATTTGCGCAATGGCTTGTTGGATCAATCGATCCACCACACTGGGCACACCAAGTCGTCGCTGACCACCATCAGGTTTTGGGATCATCACCTGACGAACCGGCAACGGCCGATACACCCCCGAATCCAACGCCACCCGAATCGACTCCCAGTGCTCACGCAACCAATCGCGCAGTTCATGCACGGTTAGGCCGTCAACACCAGGCGCACCCCGGTTTTGCTCGACACGTTTCAACGCACCCAACAGATTCGCTTGTGAGAACACTCGTTTCCACAGACTGTCCTGTTGGGCCTCGATATCACGTTCACTATTCGCCGGAAGCTCGCGACTACGCACAGCCAGTGAGGCTTCCCGGTATGCACCGGTATCTGTCACGACTGCCCACCCCTAACAATCTTCAAGTGGTTTTCTGCGATCAAGCACGACTTCACGAGACATATTGTTCGTCAATATCAAACACAGCGTTCAGCCCTTCCCTACCATTTGTAGCCGGTGAGGCACGTTTGGTGATCACCGCGCCGATCCCTGGCAAGTACTACGACCTCTGCTGACTTCTGCCCCACCAACCATGACTTCACAGCCACGGTCGCCCCACCAGAAAGTTGGTGGTGCACTGGGGCAGATCTCCCCAGATAAGAACATCTACTTTCCCTCAGCCCCCGCCGCATTTACACACAGACCGTCTTGATGGAGCGGGCGTAACCATCCATTGCTGGCTTACCCCAGCCTGCATGCCTGATGCGATTCGTATACCTCGGTGCCAAGATTTGCCAACCGGCTTCCTTCCCACCACACCTCACGATGCAGCAGTTGCCATCGGCTAGGAGTTAAACCACCTTCTCCTCCAGAGGACTTTCACCTCCAAATAGATGCCCATGCTGGGCGTACAACAGCAAGTGCAGGTGGAAGATTTTTCTTCCACCTGCACTTTTTTGTGTCACTACAGGGCGGCATATGATGCGCTATTTTTTTCCTCCCCTCTTACATCGAAAAAGTACGACCGATAGCACGGCATCTGGCAATCGTGTCTTTCGATTGTGTGGATAACCCTGATCGCCTTGATGGGTTATCCACAAAACACGCGACACGCAACCACCAAATCTCAAGATCATGATAAGGGCACCAAAGACACATCAGAGTATTAAATAAAAGCATTAAAAGCTACTCAAAAGTCTTGCCAGAACCAGTCCGTGCCGGTAGAATAGAGGTACGACATCACCACCGGTCTACTGCCTCTCATGTCGAGTGTTCTTCGTAGCTTCCCTACGTTCTGTCCTTCCTTTTCCGTACGAGTTTTTCTGAGGTCCCTGCTGATCTTTTAAGTTCTGGTTGCTTGGCACAAGGAGGCCACCATGGAGCTAACGTCACTACTGCCCAATGTTGGTGCGCCAGTGCCCACCGACATTCTGAATCTCGACAAACTCCACGACGCATCCCTGGGCGAACTGGTCCACGCCGGAGCACAAATCATCAAATTCGTCGTAGACACGATGAAAGACCCCACCACGTACACCAAGATTCCCACGTTTGTCACCGCAGGCGGGGACGATTGGAACGGCTACAGACCCAGCGCCAAAACGTCTGACAACAACGACGCAGCATCCGCCGAGGAGTCAGCAGACAACGCCGCAGATGCTCCGGTGGCGCCAGAGAATTTCTATGACTCGATCCGTGCCTTGGGCATGATGTTTGGGACCTTGGAGAACCTGTCCGAGGCTGCCAATACGTTGTATGCCAGTTATGTCACCGCCTCGATGAGTGAACAACAACGCTACTTCGGCACACCCTATGAAGCCACCCCGTTCCGCGACGACAGCCAGTATTTACGCCAGACCCGGCACTGGTCAGCACTGAAAACCAAGAAACACTTACAACGCGCTGCACTGTTGACCCACACCCCCGGCGGCGACCCCGAAGTCCTCTCGTCGCATCCAACCTATCCCGCGGTAGCTGAGTCCTATACGGGCGGTCGGGTCAGTGCTGAAAACGTGGACCGGATTGTCGGTATGCACACCGAGCTATTTGAGTACGCCGGGGCCTGTGATGTGCCGCCCGGGATGGTCGACCAGGTCATGGCAGCCTTTGAACACGTGTTAGCTGAAGCCGGTGAAAACGTCACCCCCGAGGAACTGTCAGCCGCCAAGAAGGGGTGGATGGACCAGATCGCCCACGAACTCAACGCCGATGGGCCATCACCCTCCCAGGCGTTACGCAAACCACCCGATAATGCGATCAAAACCAAAAGCTTCCCCGAAGGTGGTGGCCGGATCTCGATCAACGCCACCCCAGAGGTGTATAACCAATTCAAAAACTTCGTACTCCAGATGCTCAAAGCCAACGGCACCCCAACCGAAATCCCCAACGACCTCATCGACCTGATCCGCCCCAGCAATACTGACAACGAAAATAGCGCTGGCGAAAAAGACGGGAACCGTCCTGCAGGAAGCAATGCACAGGATCCCGGCGCCGACACACCAGGATCTGGGACAGGGGATCCTTCTGGTGGACCACCAGGTCACGAACCCGGCCACCCATTCGGCCAATCGAATCACGACAATCCAGAAAGTCACTTCCCGAGTTACGATGAGCTGCCTGACAATATAGATGACCTGCGTTTCCAGGATGACAGTGGCCAGGCGACAGGCGAAGACGCCCAAGGCAACACCTACACAGCCAAAGACCTGGATGAGATTGATCCGATGTCGTCAGGCCAGAAAATCTCCGCCATGCTCATCGGCATGTTCCGCATCCTGCTGCGCATGGACCCAGCAGACATCGGAGTCAAGAAAAGTCACGGAGCGTCAGCACAACTGGTGATCGTCCAGGACCTCCAAACAGCGTATCGGGCGCTGGGGGTGCCCCCGTTACCACCTGATGCCCAACGCCCACCGGGCCCCGACGGTATGACCCCACCGGTGATCAGACGACCCAATCCCGACACATCAGACTGCCCAGACCCAGGACGGTCGGGTGATGACGGTGAGCCAGTTGAGGAAGGTCGAGGTGGTTTCGTCAATCGGCTGCCATGGGCCCCGTTTCGGTCCGAAGCCATCAACCATGGCCCGATGCATCCTGCCGATGCCGAGATCCTGTGTTGCGATAGTGAACTGGTAGCCCAAACCTGGAACGGTCCCGATACCGTGCTGAACCAGAAACGCACCAAACGATTCTTCACCGTCACCCAACGCCGAGCCATCCTGGCTAGGGATCTTGGATGCCAAGCGCCCGGCTGCACCACACCTGCCATGTTCTGCGATATCCACCACATCAAAGAATGGCTAGCCCACGGCAACACCAGCGTTGCCAATGCAGTGACCCTATGTAGTCATCACCACGCCGCAATGCACATCGGCAAATGGCGAATCCGCAGAGTCGACGGCCTCACATGGTTCCAACCCGCACCCTGGCTGGACCCTTACCAACCACTACTACGCAACCTCTACTGGAACCGGTAAAGAGTTCGCTAGCGCTCGACTACTAGCCGAGCAGCGCACTCATAAGAGGTGGCGCAGGGTCTAAGAATTCTATTCATTCGCCGGGTGCCAAAGCTTGTCATAAGTGCCATCCGAAAGAGGATCTGTAGACTTTGTCTATGAGATCTGAAGCAAAGAAACGACCACCTCGCACGGTAGCCTGGTTGATCGCAGTTTCCATGGTGCTAACAATTGCATCTCAAGTGATCTTGTTAAACACCCAAACCCATACTTCCACGACGGCCTCTTGGGTCATTCTTATCCTGAGCAGTCTCATCCTGGCCTACGCGATACAACTACTTGTGAAGAAAGATTCGACCAGCCGTGATCAGCAGGGAAACCACCACTGACCAGCTATCTGGTTCCACAAGTCCTACTACTTCCGTCCGACGAACCAACCCTGCAGCGTTTTTAACCGCACCTCGATTTGTTCCTTGGTCGCTTGCGCCACGGAAGGACCACCCGAAACCTCGCGCAACCTATTGTGAATCACTCCATGTGGGGTACCAGAACGAGCTGACCACGCAGAAACCGATGAGGAGAGCTTCTTGCGCAGCTCCTTCATCTGGCGGTGATCAACCACGTTAGAGTCCTCTTTCGGCGCAGACCGCGGCTGACGTTTGAGCTGTTCCGACTGACGCTGCTGCAGCAGGGTAGAAACCTGATCGGCGTCCAGGAGACCAGGAATACCGAGAAAGTCGAGCTCTTCGGCAGAGCCGATCGCTCCCCCAGTACCAAACTCCCCACCGTCATATAAAACCTTGTCAAAAGACGCCTGCGATTCCAACGCCTGGAACTTGGCACCAGTTAGCTCGGAAGATGCCGACTCTTCCTGATTGGCCTCACGCATGAGATCTTCTTCGGGAGCATCTTCGAGGTCCTCAACCGATACACCGTTATCAATCTCTAGCGCGTGGTCGCGTTCCTCTTCCATCTCGTTGGCCAGTTCCGTCAACTTGGGAACAGACGGAAGAAAAACGGAAGCGGTCTCGCCACGTTTGCGAGAACGTACGAAACGACCAACGGCCTGCGCAAAGAACATTGGTGTCGAAGTCGAGGTTGCGTATACGCCAACACAGAGTCGCGGCACGTCAACGCCTTCAGAAACCATGCGAACCGCAACCATCCACCGTTGATCCCCGTCAGCAAATGCCTCAATCTTCGATGACGCCGTCGGATCGTCCGACAGCACGGTGGTCACCTTTTCACCCGAAAGTTTTTCGAGGATGTCTGCGTACGCACGAGCATCTTCATGGTCGGTAGCGATGACCAATCCACCGGCGTCCGGCACGTTGCGACGGACTTCAGTCAATCGATGATCAGCAGCCTTGAGCACCGATGGAATCCACTCACCTTTAGGATTCAACGCTGTGCGCCAAGCACTAGCTGTCATATCTTTGGTGGCCGCTTCACCAAGCTGTGCTTCCATGACCTCGCCGGAAGACGTTTGCCAGCGCATGTGTCCCGAATAGGCCATGAAAATCACTGGACGGACGACGTAGTCACGCAGGGCAGGCCCATAGCCGTATGTGTAGTCAGCGCGAGAGCGCAGCACTCCGGTGCCGTCGTCCTCATAGTCCACAAAGGGGATCTGAGCATCGTCGGAACGGAACGGTGTACCGGTCAATGACAGACGACGTTCTGCTGGTTCAAAGGCTTCACGAATCGCTTCGCCCCACGAGAGAGCGTCACCACCGTGGTGGATTTCGTCGAGGATCACCAGTGTTTTGCGCGCTTCGGTGCGGTTCCGGTGCAAAATGGGTTTTGAGGCGACCTGCGCGTAGGTCAAGGCGACACCCATGTATTCAGAACCGTGACGACCGTCAGCATTTTTGAAGTTCGGGTCGATGGCCAGGCCAATGCGGGCTGCAGAATCGGCCCACTGACTTTTGAGGTGTTCGGTTGGTGCCACTACTGTGACGCGCGAAATCGTCCCGGATTCGTACAGCATTTTGGCCACGCGTAGCGCAAAGGTCGTTTTACCGGCACCCGGGGTCGCGACGGTCATGAAGTCTTTGCGTGGCTTTGCGAAGTAGAGCTCCAGGGCTTCTTGCTGCCATTGGCGAAGTTTCTGGGCCGTCCCCCATGCGGCCCGTTCGGGTAGAGCCGGTGGGAGATCTTCTCCGATCTGAAACAGCGAATCACTCATGCGTGATTACACAGCCTCCTTCATGACCAAGTATTTTAGACAAACAAATGTTGACCACCAAGATTGGTGGCCAACATGTGTTCAAAGAATCAAATTATTTTTTGCGACCGAAACCGAAGAAGCCGCCGCCTTTGCCAGAGTCTCCAGAATCGTCATTTGATTCTAGCTCGTCCCAAATTTCTTGGCAGCTGGGGCACATAGGAAAACGCTCTGGATCGCGCGAGGGAATCCAAACTTTTCCGCACAGCGCAACAACCGGGGTGCCGTTGATAATCGCGTCGGTGAGTTTGTCTTTCGGAACGAAGTGTTTAAACCGTTCGTGGTCTCCGGGTTCTGTCGACTGACGTTGTTCTTCGCGTTCAAGGACACCGGTAGATCCCCCGTTGGTGTCCTCGTGCGGATCATAATCGGTGGACGAGGCGTGCACAAAGTTCATCGGATTCATGCCTCCAGTATAGTCGGATGCGCAAACTTGTCAGGTTCACGACGAGCTGTCAGTTTAGTATAGCGCGGAGACCTTCACGATTGCTTGATAGGTCTCTGGAAGTGCCCGGTCGTACCATTTGCCACCAATTTTCACGCCGGCCCACAACAGACCAGCGCCGTAAAGGACCCCGACCATCAGGGTGACAATCCCCCACACTGGACTGCCCGTGACCAAGGCGATGACACCCGGCACAATCACCGGCAGTGCGGCAAGGACCTGAGCTAGCATGCCCAGTGTTTGTACGAGCATGGTGCGTCCCATGCCGCCTTCGGGCTGTGCCATTGGACTGGCGCCGGGTGGTGGTGCTGGATAAATGTAGCGGGCAGAAGAAACCGATGAGACTGCCAATCCGGTTAACAACACGCCAATCCCAAGCCCCAACCAGGTCGCGAGTTCATCTAACGCCTGAGAGCCGTAGAGCATTCCGATAGTTAGGAGCACAAGCAACGGGAGGCCCCAGGTGAGTAATGCAAATACACGTCCCAGCCGATCGTCGATACCGCGTACCCCGGTCGTCACATGTAACGAGAATCCAGTGGAGTCGTAGGAAAGGTCTGCCGAGATCGAAAAGCCGATCAAATAGGCCACAGCCACCGGAATGATCTTGGCGATGAAACTCATTTCATTGTTATCGATGACGACGAGCTGGACGACGCCAATACCTATGAGGACAACAATAATCAACAAGGAGGCACTGTAGCGGGGGTCTTTGAACCAAAACATTAACGAACGCGCCCAGATAGCCTTCATCGGCGTATCAGCACGGCCAATCAGTCCGGTCCCCGTGACTTCACGCTGGCGTTCTTTGACCGTACCGGCTGCCTCAGTCGTGCGATTGACGATCGCGTTATACGCCACCAGCAGCACGCCCACATACGCCAGCATCACGACCAGGTGCACAGCAGCCATGCCCCATTGTCCTTGGGCAACCATGACCGGTAACGCGAGGAACCCGGCGGGTGTATAGGCGATCCAGGCTGCGATGTCGGGCAGCACGTCCCAAAATTCTTGGATGGTTTCGATGGCTCCGAGAAAGATGAAGCCGGACAGCATCAGTGGTACCAGCAACACAATTTGAATGGTGTCACGAACGGCGCGTCGGGAAATGACATTCGTCAATAGACCAACGATCACCTGCATCAAGAGGACACAAATGGCCGTGCCCAGTACGGCTGCGATGATCCCGGCGAGAATCGCCGCGAGGTTCCAACCCCATAGCACGGCGCCGGTGAGCAGCAGGGTGAACGTTCCAATACCGGTTGGCGCAATGAGCCCACCGATGACGACGCCGGGTACCAGTTGTTTATTTGGGATACCAAACGTCAGAAAATTCGCCGCATCGGTAAACGGACTCGTTGAAGAAAACACGATTGGCCCGACCACCCAGCCTATGACGAAGACAGCGCCGAGCAGGATAAACGGTGCTCCTCGCTGCGCGTATGAGATGGTGTCGGGTGAGAGCATCACGATCCCAATGGCAGCGAAATATGCCATACCGATCAGATACAGGTAGCCCAGTGTCGAGAAGATCGCACCGATCATCGCACCTGTGGAACGACGAAAACCATTCCACATGAGTCGATAACGCAGCCGGATTAGGTGTGAAACCATGACAGGCCCTCCCCGGTCTGGTCGCTGGAAACCATGCCCACGAAGCGATCTTCTAGGGATTGAGCACCGGTGACTTCTGCCATGGGGCCCGAGGCGAGTACTTCGCCTTTATCAATCACCGCAACGTGGTCACACATGCGTTCCACCAGGTCCATCACGTGGGAGGAGATCATAACCGTGCCACCCGATTGGACGTAGTCGTTGAGGATGTTGCGAATTCTTGCCGACGATACTGGATCAACCGCTTCGAAGGGCTCATCCAGGATCAAAACCTTGGGTGAATGAATCATGGCTGCTGCGAGGCTGATTTTCTTGGTCATACCCGCCGAATAGTCGGCGACCATTTTATTCGCGGATTCTTCAAGATCCATCACACGCATCAGATCTGGAACACGTTCGGCGACGACGTCGGCGTCCATGCCGCGCAGCAGGCCAGAGTAGGTAACCAGTTGTGCCCCGGTGAGTCGGGGGAAAGACACCGCACCATCCACGAGAACTCCCAGGATGCCTTTGGCTTCGATGGGGGTTTCCCACATGTTGAGGCCGTGGACCCAGACTTGTCCGTGGTCGGGGCGCAGCAAGCCCGTCATCATGGACATCGCCGTGGTTTTACCGGCTCCGTTGGGGCCGACGACACCGTAAAACGAGCCGGCCGGGATGGTGAGATTGATACCGTTGACGGCAATTTTCTCGCCGAATTGTTTACCCAGGGATCGGATGACCACTGCGTGATCGGGATCTGGAAGAGACGCGTTATCTAACATAGTGACCAGTGTAAAAAATCTGGGAGCAAAACAAATCCCCCGCCCGGTTGATCTTCAACTCAGACGGGGGACGGAACCAGCTTTGACTAGGTTTAGAACAGTGCTGCCGCAAGCTTGCGGCGGGAGAGGGCGACTCGTTCATCCTGGTCCCCCACAACGCTGTAGAGCTCTAGGAGATGTAGCCGGGCAGTGTCCTTGTCTTCGCCGGCGCTGCGGCCAATATATTTGACCAGCCGTTCGAAGGCGTCTTTGACGTGACCGCCAAGCAGATCCAGGTCCGCAACGGCGACCTGAGCCGCGACGTCATCGGGATGGTCTGCTGCATTGGCGCGAACCTGCTGCACATCGGCATCATGGGTACGCTGCATCAGACCAACACGAGCCTTGCCCCGCTGTGCTTCTTCATCCTGGGGGTTTTCAGCAAGCGCTTTCTCATACGCTGCAAGAGCTTCGTCATAGTTTTCGGCCTGTAGTGCTGCTTCGGCTTCCTGGTGCAGCGGCGGGAGTACGACGTCGCCGTCGTCATCGGTGGCTTCCACCAGCGGCGGGACGGTTCCCGCCATACCCGCCTGCACGGCAGACGAGTTGATTTCATCCAAGAGTTGTTCCAGTTGCTCAGCTGCCACGGGTTCGTTGAACAGCGGAAGAGCCTGCTGACCGATCAGTGCCACGACCATGGGGCCGGCTGGCACACCGAACATTTGCAGGAGCTCGGGGTGTGCTTCGGTATCGATCCGCCCCATGACCATTCGCCCGGCGCGGGCGTCAATGGCCGGTTGGAGCACGGCATCAATCTGGCCTGAAGCCGGGTTGGATGGCGCGGCCAGGTGAATGATCACCGGGACGGTTGCGGCGTTTTGCAAGAGGCCTTCGAGGCCCCGTTGATCGATATCCTGCAGTACCCAGGAGCGCTGTAAGGCGCCCTGGCTTTGGCCGGACTGTGCCGGGATATTGGTCAGATCAATGGCGTCGCGGGAGTGTGATGGTGTGGAATTGGGTTGTTGAGTCATAATCCTCTTCTGACAGATTCTTACTCGAGAACATCTAACAGTCTAGTTGCCGGGGGAATCTACGGTCGACTGGACGGTTTCGTACCCGACCAGCGAAACTTCACCCTCGGCTGGGATCAACAGGGCAAACTGTTCGCGATAACGGATGCGCACCTGGTCTTCTTGTTCTGCCGAGGCAAATTCACCGAGCTCTTGGGTCAGGGTATTGACCGTCACGGTGGTATCTTCCGATGGGGTCAGCGATTCCATCGAATTCATGGCACCGAAGACCAAAGCGGATCCATCGGGCAAGCGCACCGAGTCCACCGAGTCTTCGAAAACAGTGCGTGAAATGGACGCATCGGTTTCTTGTTCCTCGTGACTTTCGATCCAGTCTGACTGGTGTTCGTGAATCGAATCAATCCAGTCGTTTGTGGCAATGTCATCGGCGGCGTCCGCATCGGGGTCCGTCAGGTAGTCGGTAAGTGCCTCGACTGCGGCATCCGGCGACATGGCCAACTCGGACGAATCGTCGTTGGCCATTTTTTCGACGTCGGCACTACTCAGGTCGCCCGAGGGCAATTCGACGTCCGGGGAAAATGGCACGTTATGGACAAGTTTGTACTGGGAGCGCGGGTCTTCTTGCTCCAGTCCAAGCAGCTGCGTGGAGCCGCCTTCGGCATCGGCGGTCACCGCATAAATGGTGCGTGGGAAGTCTTCATTGCGATCCATCCAGGTAGCCAAGATCTCATCGGAGGCCACTTCGGCACCCAAGCCGTACTCGTCATCGATGGTGCTATTACGGTAAAATTCGTCGCGGAAACGTTTGGCTTGTCCATCAACGCGACCTTCAAGCAATTCGGCGTCCGCCTCGCTAGCGCCGGTATCCAGGGTCGACACGACGGAGTCCAAAATGCGTTCAAATTGTGCATCGACGACCAGCGGGAACGTATCGGGTTCATCGGGGTCGACTTCTTCTTCGACCGGTTCATCTTCCACCTGCTCGGTGAGGTCTTCTTCTTGTGACGTCTCCTGGGGGCTTTCAGATGCTGCATGTGCGGGACCTATCCCCATGCCGATCGCCAGCCCGAAGGCCGAGACAGCGGTGACGGTGCGGCGCAGGAAGCCCTTATCGTCATCGTCGTTGTTCTCATCGGTAGTCGGTAGGGTCTCTGTGGCGTCCTCGGAGGTCGAGCCGTTACCAGAACTATCGGACCCAGCAGAGCCATCGGAATCGTTTGCATCATTCATATCGTCGGGGTCCTGTGAGTCATCGTCGTCGACTGATTCGTCATCGGATGGATCAATGCCGGAAACGACCGTGGTCGGCTCATCCTCGGCCTGGTGTTCGACAGGTTCACCGGCTTCAATCTCCTGGACAGACATGGTCTGCGTTGCGGTATCGGTGTCAGCCACCACATCGGCAGCGGTCAGGCCGGTGTAGTCCCCACGAACGGCGGCCCGGCGGCCCGAAGTCCGTTTGGCGCGACGGCGGAATTCGGCAAAACGCCACAGCAGCAGACCGATGCCCAGCAGGATGAACACGATGCCGCCGATCATCAGCGGCGTGATGAATGGTGAATTCGGTTCGACATTGACCCACGAAACACTGAATTCAGTGGGCGCAGGTTCACTGCCGTCGGCGGCGATCAACAGTCCCCACTCACCGGCGTCAGGTTGTGCCCAGCGTTGGGTTACCTCATCGGTGACCTCTTGGGTGGCCAGCCACAGATCCGAGTTTGTCGGATTCGGCAGATCGGTTTCACCATCCACGTAGGTCATGTCCACGGTTGGATCTTCACCTCGCTCAACATCGGTATTGACACCGTCAATCCGGTTGTGAGCGGCGTCGCCAACCCACGCTTCAATATCGCGCAGTTGTCCATACATGAGGGTGAATTCTCCATCACCCGTCACCGTGTACTCGATGGCGTCATCTGGGTCGACGTCGATATCTTCGGTCACGACCGTCAACGGCGCTTCTTGAGCATCCTGTGTGGATGCATTGAACTCGGCAGGGGGCGCCCAAATAGTTTGCAGCCCCACGGATACCAAGATCGCCACGACACCCAAGATGATTGAGCCGATACCGCCCAAAGTTTTCAAAACCTGCCACCTTTTAGATCGACTTATCGTATTCGGCGCACCCGTTAGGTGACACCCGGCTAGCCTTCCATCATAGTAGCAATCTGAATGCCACCGCGCCGTTCGGATATGCCCACTTGCCAGCGTCCTGTCGTAATGTGGGGGTCGTGGCCGAGAAATCAACGACACGCAAGCTTATGACGAAGCTGCTGCAAGATACCAAACGGCGTATTACCGGTGCCCGATACCAACTGGCGGACAAGCGTGCCCAGCAACAGTTCACGGTGCCTGAGCCTGGCGAGTACCCACCGACGCCCATTACTGCAGCAGAAGATTTCTCCACACCAGCAGCACACGGTACCGCTTCAGAGTTCGTCTCCCGACCCATCAAGACGGGCTTTATGCTGACCGTCGGTGTTGGGCTGGCCTTGGGTCTGTATCTGATCGTGTCGTCCAATGTGCAATTACTCGTATGGATTCTGGCAGCCTTATTCATCACGCTGGGCCTGGACCCGATCGTCACCAAGATTCAATCCTGGGGCGCCCCGCGCGGTGTTGGCGTCCTAGCGGCCGTGGCATTACTCATCGGCATCATCACCATATTTATCTCCGCCCTCGTGCCGGTGATCCTCGAACAAACCACCGAGTTCGTGCAAATGCTGCCCACCGTGGTCAACGACATCATCGAATCCGAAGCATTCCAGGTGGTCGACGAAGAGTTCGATGTTGCTTCCGTAGCCACCACCGAAGTCAACAATTTCGTCTCCGACACCTCGAATATCACCAGCCTGCTCGGCGGCATCCTGGGTGTCGGTGGTGCAATTTTTAACATCGGATTCTCAGTCCTGATCGTGGTGGTGCTGACCCTTTACTTCCTGGCGACACTGCCATCCATTAAAAAATGGCTCTACCGCCTGGCACCACGCTCCCGCCGCGAACGCATCGAGTACCTCTCGGAAAAAATTTCGGGTTCGGTCGGGCACTATGTGGTGGGCCAGACCGTTGTAGCGACGCTCAATGGGCTTGTCGCCTACATCGCAGCCAACTTTGCTGAGTTAGAGTACGCCGCCCTGCTCGCAATTTTCGCTGCATTCATGGCTTTCATCCCGCTGGTTGGTGCGGTCACCGGTGGCATTGTGATTTCCCTGCTGGCGCTGCTAGTTGGGTGGCAAGCTGCGTTAATCTTCGCCGCCATCTACTTCATTTATCTGCAGATCGAGGCGTACCTGATCTCTCCCAAGATCATGCAACGTGCCGTCGCCATACCCGGTGCCCTAGCGGTCATCGGCGTCATCGCAGGCGGTTCTCTGCTCGGGGTGTTGGGCGCACTGATGGCCATCCCAACGGTTGCGGGCATCCTGGTGTTAGTGCGCGAAGTATATGTGCCCTATCAGGACTCGCGCTAACCCAGGTCTTGACGTCGGTTGCGCCAGCAAGCGCTATGCCAGTGACGACGCAAGCTTCCGGCGTCTTCGTCACCCATAATCCAGTCGGAACGCCACGCCACCACATGGGCCTGGCCCTGCGGAATCACACCCACACAACCCGGGCACGTATAGTCCTTGACTGCCCGCCACACGGGGATTTGTCGCACGTGCCAGCCGCCATCAAAGGCCATCTCGTGGGAGTAGTTTGTATCAAATGCGGTGGCGGCCAGATCGCGGGGAGGCGATACTTGTCGCCTTCTGCCACGTTTAGGGTTCTGACCGCGGCGGGGTCTGTTCTTGCGAGCCATAAATCTATTGTCACATACTCGCAGGTTCGCCACCGTGAACACCAACGCCCTCAACACCCATTAGACTATGTGCCGATATGCGACTTGTCATTGCCGAATGTTCTGTAACTTATGCCGGGCGGCTCAACGCGTTTTTGCCGCCGGCCAAACGCCTCATCATGATCAAAGCGGATGGCGGTGTTTTAGTGCACTCCGACGGCGGTTCGTATAAACCGCTCAACTGGATGACCCCACCCAATAAGCTTCACGTAGCTGATCCCTCGGAAAGCCAGCGCGATGAGGGCATCATTGAATTGTGGACGGTGCAATCCCAGAAGGTCGATGACCACCTCATTATCAGTATCTACTCGATCGAGCATGATTCCAGTCACGAGCTGGGGCAAGATCCTGGCCTCATTAAGGACGGCGTCGAAGCCGATCTGCAACGGCTGCTCTCGGAGCAGATTCACCTGTTGGGAACCGACTATAAGCTCATCCGCCGCGAGTACATGACCGCCATCGGGCCGGTCGATATCCTAGCGAAAAATAGTACCGGAGAGACCGTGGCCGTGGAGCTGAAGCGCCGCGGGGACATCGACGGCGTGGAACAACTCTCACGCTACGTCGAACTGCTGAACCGCGACCCACTCCTGGCTCCCGTTCACGGTGTCTTTGCTGCCCAGCAAATCAAACCTCAGGCACGAGTTCTCGCTGAGGATCGTGGCTTCGAAACACTTGTGCTGGACTACGATGCCATGCGAGGCGTCGACGATGCCGACTCTCGACTCTTCTGATCCCTGTTCAAACGAGTTTGCCGATCAGCATATCCATGGGCTGGCGGGAGTAGATTTTGCCACGTCCCCTACCAGTGATATCCGTGCGGCTTTAGAACTACTCCGGACGCGTCGTACAACACAGGTGACCGCCTCTATCCCGACGGTCCAGCAGCCAGACATCGCAGCGATACTCGATCGGCTACGGCCCATATTCAATGACGAATTACTCGCCGGGGTGCACTTTGAAGGCCCCTTCATCGCCGAGGATTTTGTAGGAGCACACCCGCGCCAGGCCGTCCTCTCCCCCGCCGAACCCAACGGCCAGGCCTTTTTAGCGACCGTATTGGAACACCAAGCTGCGACGCCGATGGTCACGATGATGACCGTCGCTCCTGAGCTTGATGGCTTCGTGGACCTCGTCGATACGCTCGTGACACACGGGATCACCCCCGCACTAGGACACACGGCCGCCACATACGAGCAGATGCAAACAGGTATCGAGGTCATTCACCAGCTCACTGGACAGCCGGTCACGATCACGCACCTGTATAACGCGATGCGCGGTTTTCACCACCGGAAACCTGGCCCACTGCTGGCCGTGTTCGAGGCAGCTGCGCAAAAACGAGTGAGCATTGAACTCATCGCTGATGGACATCACGTCCACCCGGAGCTCATAACCTGGTGGTTCAATAATTTCCCGGCAGCGATCCGACTCGTCTCGGATGCATCAGCCGCTACCCTGCCGGTGGGAAGTCAACCGCTGACAACTCATTCGCCCACGCTTGGTACGGTGCCGTTGCGGTATCCAGATTCAGGCGGTCCGATGCTTGCCAATGGTCGCACGATCGCGTCTGGAGCTAGCGACTTGCTGGCTGTTCATGATGAGCTGGTCAACAGCGGGCTGGATCATGATCTGGTCTGTGCAGCCATGCGCATTCGCTAACGCCGCGCGATTGCCCTTTGGGTGTTAAATACGTACTCGGTCGATTGGGCCATCCACGTACCCAATCGACCGAATGTCGTATGTAGTTAGAAATAGCGGCGTCGTTGACGACGGCGCGGTGGTTCTCGCCAGTATCCTATCCCGACTGCGGGACCAGACTCGTACCAGGTGGTTAACTCTGAGACGTGTTCGTGAGCGGCACTGAGCTCGAAGTGTGCCAGGGTATCTATGTCGTCGAGACGCAACCATGATCGGATGCGTGTGCGGCGTGGATACCGGCTAACTTCGAGGAAGTGTCGCGGCACAGTGACTCGTGGTCGTGGCCAGATCGAGTACACCGCGAAGATTTCAACAGAGTACTCGTTATAGGACACCACCACGGGTTTACCGGGGCGAGGTGCATCGTGTTTGCTGACCAGGCGTGCTTTGAAGGAGCCGGGAGTTCGTAGCAGGATCATTAAGCGCCAGGCTATGATCACTACCGTTACTAACGCTACGAGGGCGACTACCGTAAGCGTCCAGGCCAGCCACGATGGCATCTAGGCTGACAGCTCCGCTTGGGACGCGGCGATGGTTACTCGGTCTGAGTCGACAGAGAAGAAACCGCCTTGTGCCTGTGCGGTGATGGCTTCACCGTCTGCAGCTTCGACCACGACTTCGCCGTCACCCAGAACTGCAAGCATCGGCAGGTGGCCGGGAAGGATCCCGATTTCACCCTCGATGGTTCTGGCTGACACCGAGCGGGCTTGCCCGGACCACACGAAGTGATCCTCGGCAACGATTTCGACGTCAAGAAGGTTATCGGCCATGGGTTAGCCTTCCTTCTGGATGTTCGCCCATTCGCGTTCAACATCATCGAGGCCGCCGACGTTGTAGAAGGCCTGTTCAGACACATGGTCCAGGTCGCCATCGGCAATGGCTTTGAAGCCTTCGATGGTGTCCTTGATCGGAACGGTGGAGCCTTCAACACCGGTGAACTGCTTGGCAGTGTAGGTGTTCTGGGACAAGAACTGTTCCATCTTGCGTGCACGACCAACGGTCACACGGTCTTCTTCGGACAGTTCGTCGACACCCAGGATGGCGATGATGTCTTGCAGTTCTTTGTTCTTCTGCAGAATCTGCTTGACGCGAGTGGCCACATCGTAGTGGTCCTGGCCAACATACTGTGGGTCCAGAATACGGGAGGTGGATGCCAGCGGATCAACGGCTGGGTACAGACCACGGGATGCGAGATCACGAGTCAAGTTTGTTGTTGCGTCCAGGTGTGCGAACACGTTGGCTGGAGCCGGGTCAGTGTAGTCGTCCGCTGGAACATAAACAGCCTGCATCGAGGTAATCGAGTGACCACGAGTGGAGGTAATACGTTCCTGCAGTACACCCATTTCGTCAGCCAGGTTCGGCTGGTAACCAACGGCTGAAGGCATACGGCCCAACAGGGTCGAAACTTCCATACCGGCCTGGGAGAAACGGAAAATGTTGTCAATGAACAACAAAACGTCCTGCTTCTGCACGTCACGGAAGTACTCGGCCATGGTCAAGCCGGTCAGTGCAACGCGCAGACGGGTGCCTGGTGGTTCATCCATCTGACCGAACACCAAAGCGGTGTCCTTCAGAACGTCGGCTTCGCCCATTTCGACCCAGAGGTCGTTCCCTTCACGGGTGCGCTCACCAACACCGGCGAATACCGAGGTACCACCGAAGTTACGAGCAACACGGGTAATCATTTCCTGAATCAGAACGGTTTTACCAACACCGGCACCACCGAATAGACCAATCTTTCCGCCCGAAATGTACGGAGTCAGAAGGTCAATAACCTTGATACCGGTCTCCAGCATTTCTGTGGAGCCTTCGAGGTCGGCAAAGTGTGGTGCTGGGCGGTGAATCGGCCAGCGATCCTGAACGTCCAGTTCGGAGATGTCAACGTCCAGGGAGTCACCAAGGGCATTGAAGATGTGACCTTTGACGACGTCGCCTACCGGTACGGAAATTGCAGCACCGGAGTCGTAAACTTCTTGGCCGCGTACCAGGCCGTCGGTGGACTGCATCGCGATGGCGCGAACCATGTTCTCACCGAGGTGCTGAGCAGTTTCGAAGGTAATGGTGGACTTTTTGCCGCTGAGTTCTACTTCTACGGTCAAAGCATTGTAGATCTCCGGCATTGCATCGGCTGGGAATTCAGCGTCGATTACCGGACCGGTCACGCGGGAAATGCGACCCACGGCGCCGCCTGTGGCGCTTCTTCCGGATTCGTTAAGAGTGGCAGTCATGAAACTCACTTCTATGTGGATGTTGAATATTGGTCAGTGAGGCTGTGTTGTCAGCCCGTTGATCGATTACTCAGACAGTGCGTCCGCACCGGCAATAAGTTCGGTGAGCTCCTGAGTAATGGAAGCTTGACGGGCGTTGTTCATCAGCAAGGTGTAGTCACGAATGAGGTCATCGGCGTTATCGCCTGCTGCGCTCATAGCGCGCTGGCGGTTGGCCAATTCGGAGGCTGCTGCTTGCAACATGGCCGAGAAGATTCTCGACTCAATGTATTTGGGAAGCAGCGCATCCAAGACATCTTCTGGGGCTGGTTCGTACTCGTAGAGCGGGAACAGTTCCGATTCATCGGAAACTTCCTGCTCCACTACTTCTAGTGGAAGGAGACGAACGACCGTTGGCTCCTGGACAATCATGGATTTGAATTGGGTGTAGACGATATGAATTTCATCTACGCCGCCATCTTCGTAATCGGTCAAGAAGGCATTGACGAGTGTTTCGCCAACCTCTTTTGCGACTTCGAATACTGGACTGTCGGTTGAGCCGCTCCAGAAACCTTTGAAGGGACGGTTACGGAAGTCGAAATACGCCTGAGCTTTGCGTCCGATCAAGTATAGATCTGACGATTTGCCCTCCGAGGAGAGGCGTTCGATCAAGCTCTCTGCGTGACGCAGGATGTTTGCAGAATACGCTCCGGCCAGACCGCGGTCACTGGACATGATGAGCACGGCTGCACGACGTGGATTTTCTGGTTCCGACGTCAGTACGTGTTCAATGTCCTGCTGTGATGACACCGCAGATACGGCCCGGGTAATGGCATTCGCATAGGGCATCGAAGCTGCAACACGCTGGCGTGCCTTACCGATTCGCGAAGTAGCGATCAGTTCCATCGCGTTGAAGATCTTTTTCATCGACGTCGTCGAATCGATCTTCTGGCGAAAGACCCGAATATCGGCTGCTGACATGCTTTTCCTTTCTGTGACCTATAGCTGGTGCCGGGTTAGCCCCGGCACCATGAGCTAGGGTCGATCAGCGTTTCTGGCGGACGATCTGTTCTTGTTCAACAGCGTCTTCGTCAATGGCATCGTGTTCTTCGTTACCTGGCTGGATGCCGTCTTTGCCATCGGCAAGGAACGACTTCTTGAAGTTGGTCACTTCACGAACAAGTGCTTCTTCGACTTCGTCGTGGATCACGCCGGATTCGAGAATATCTGGCAACGCAATGTTGTTCAGACGCAAGTGCTGCAAGAACTCTTCTTCAAAGCGCAACACATCTGCCACCGGGACATCATCCAGGTGGCCTCGAGAACCTGACCAGATGGAGACGACCTGTTCCTCAACCGGCATTGGTGAATACTGCGGCTGTTTGAGGAGTTCCATCAAACGAGCACCGCGGTCCAACTGCCGACGTGTGGAAGCATCGAGGTCAGAAGCAAACATGGAGAATGCCTGCTGGTCACGGTACTGAGCGAGATCAATACGCAAGGTACCGGAGACCTTCTTCATGGCCTTGATCTGGGCGTCACCACCAACACGTGATACCGAGACACCAACGTCAACAGCTGGGCGCTGGTTGGCGTTGAAGAGGTCAGACTGCAAGAAGATCTGGCCGTCGGTAATCGAAATGACGTTGGTTGGAATGTACGCGGAGACGTCGTTGGCTTTGGTCTCAACGATTGGTAGACCGGTCATTGAGCCGGCTCCCATTTCGTCGGAGAGTTTTGCACAACGCTCCAGTAGACGTGAGTGCAGATAGAAGACGTCACCTGGGTATGCTTCGCGGCCCGGTGGGCGACGCAGCAGAAGTGACACTGCACGGTATGCCTCAGCCTGTTTTGACAGGTCATCAAAGATGATGAGCACGTGCTTGCCGCCGTACATCCAGTGCTGTCCGATGGCTGAACCGGCGTATGGAGCCAGGTATTTCAGGCCAGCTGGGTCAGAAGCTGGTGCAGCGACGATTGTGGTGTAGTCCAGTGCGCCTTCGCGCTCCAGAGTGGAACGGACCGATGCAATCGTCGATGCCTTCTGGCCAACGGCGACATAGATACAACGTACCTGTTTGTTCGGATCCCCCGATTCCCAGTTGGCTTTCTGGTTGAGAATCGCATCGACACCGATGGCGGTCTTACCGGTCTGACGGTCACCAATGATGAGCTGACGCTGTCCACGACCAATCGGGATCATGGCGTCAATGGCTTTCATACCGGTTTGGAGTGGTTCGTGTACCGACTTACGTTCGGTAACACCTGGTGCTTGAAGTTCCAACGCACGACGACCCTCGTCCTCAATCGGACCGAGGTTGTCAATTGGCTCGCCAACGGGGTTGACGACACGACCCATGAAGCCGTCACCGACTGGTACCGACAGTACTTCGCCGGTGCGGTAAACTTTCATGCCTTCTTGGATTTCCTGGAAGTCACCCAAGACAACGACGCCAAGTTCACGTGGGTCGAGGTTCTGGGCAAGTCCAGTGGTGCCGTTTTCAAAACGCAGCAATTCGTTTGCCATGGCGGAAGGTAGACCTTCCACGGTGGCAATACCGTCGGCTGCACTGTTGACGTAGCCGACCTCGACACGTTCGGTGTCGGCCGGTTCGTACGACTCCGCAAACTCATGTAGGGCATCACGGACGTCGTCAGCGTTGATGGTCAAATCGGCCATCTGCAGTCCCTGCTCTCTTGTTTGCCACATCATTTCGATGGGCGTAGTTGTGAATGTTTCGAGTGCCGGTTTCAGCCGGCCAGTTTAGTGTTCAGATCGTTTAGTCGAGTTGCAACGGAGGAATCAATAACCTCGTCACCAACCTGGATCCGTATTCCGCCGACCAGCTGAGAGTCCGTCTCGATGTTCAGCGTCAGTTCTCTTCCGAATGCGGTCGATAGTGACTGAGCAAGACGATCTACCTGAGCTTGCTGGAGTGGACGGGCCACCGTCACATCGGCGATCCACTGACGTTGTTGCTGTGCGCTGAGATCGGCGAAACGACGAACAAGATCCACAGGTTTACTTCCACGAGGAAGTTCCACGGCCTGGCGGACCAGAACCTTAGTTGCTTCCATTGCGGCATCTGTCAGCAATGATACTGCCAGACCTGCTCGGGACGATAGTGGCGCTTGCATATCGGTCAAGGCCCGCTGCAGTTCGTGACTGGATTCAACCGCGTGGTTGAATTCCAGCAACTGCTGGGTGAGGGCTTTGAGCCCGGCAAGACCATCCTGTTCGGTGCTGTGGACAACAGCACTTGCTGCCATCTTTTCGACTGCGTCGCCAAACTCCCGTTCGGTTGACCAGCGAGCACCAGCAAGACTTTGCAACACGGTCACGGCATTGGCCGAGGTTTTGGATGCAAAGACCTTGCGAATGAGTTCTTGTCGTCGGTTGGCTTCAACCGTTGGATCGGCAATTGCACGACGCAGAGCGCCGTTTTCTTCAATTACCTTCAAAGCAGCAAACAGTTCTGCGCCGAGTTCGACTCCGCCGGCCGAAAGGGTCCCTTTCAGCTCGGTGTGCAGTTGTGCCAATGAATCACGCGATGCTTGTGACATTACTCAGTTGCACCTGCACTCGTGGTCGAGGCCTGTTCTTGTTCAAGATCGGCCAGGAAACGGTCGACTACGCGCTGTGAGCGTGCGTCGTCGTTCAATGCTTCGCCAACAATCTTGGACGCTAGCGAGGTAGCCAAAGTGCCAACCTCAGTATGCAGTGCCGAAACGGCCTGCTGGCGCTCAGCAGCGATCTGAACAGAAGCCTGCTCAGAAATACGCGATGCTTCAGCTGAAGCATTCTGACGAGCTTCTGCAACAATCTGTGCCGCTTCTGTACGAGCCTGCTCACGAATCTGGCTGGCCTCGGTACGGGCTTCTTGCAGGAGCTGTTCGTAGTTGTTTTTCAACTGGGCAGCTTCTGCCTGTGCAGCCTGGGCGCGCTCAAGTCCACCTTCGATCGCATCACGACGTTCGACGTAGGATTTCTCCATTGCCGGAACGATGAATTTGATGACGATGAACATGAGGACGAGGAACCCGACCGAAGTAACCACGATTTCCCAAATATATGGGATAAGCGGGTTGGCCTGTTCCTCTGCCTCGGCGGCCGCCATGATCATCATGCTATTGATCATTTCAAACCATCCTTTAAGTGTTCATTCCTGACTTACGTAGTCGGATCTTTCCCGACCGTGGATGGCGCGCTAGGCTCCGATAACGAATGCGAAGACCAAGCCCAGAATGGCGAGAGCTTCAGCCAGCGCGAAACCAAGCAGTGCAATTGGCTGCAGCTGCGACTGGGATTCTGGCTGGCGTGCCACACCGTTGATGTATGCGGCGAAAATCAGACCCACACCAATGGCGGAGCCAATCGCGGCTAGACCGTATCCGATCATGTTCAATGAACCATGCAGTTCCATTGTGTTCCTTTCAAGATGCCTATCAGGCAGGTTGTGGAGGGTTCCCGGCGGGGATCCGATGGGTACCGGTACCAGGAAGTTCGTTCACGGTGTGTCTCTCACCGTTCCGACTCAAGTGCTTGAATCGGTAAATTTCAATATCGTGTTGTGATTTGTTCTGTCGACGAAAAACTAATCGTTCGCCGCTATTGCGCCCTGGATGTACAGCGAGGTCAGCAGCGTAAACACAAACGCTTGGAGAACCATGATGAGCAGTTCCAGGAAGTAGAGAGCTACGGAGCCGATAATCACCATGATGCCGAGACCTGCATTGAAGATGCTGTCCGTTTGCGTGATGAGGTAATCAGCACCTGAACCTGCCAGCATGATGATCATGTGGCCGGCCAGCATGGTTGCCATCAGACGCAGTGAGTGCGTCAGTGGACGAACAATGAAGTTCGAGATGATTTCCAGCGGCACGAGCAATGGCAGAATCCAGCTCGGCACGCCCTTGGGCACAACGGCAAGTTTGAAGTACTTGATGCCGTGGTGACGAAGGCCAACACCGATCCAGATGATGTACATGATGATTGCTAGCGCATACGCAGCACCAGAATGTGAGAACGATGGAAGCTGCAGAACCGGAATGGCACCGAAAAGGTTGTTAAGCAACACAAAGAAGAATGTTGCAAAGAGCAATGGCACCCACTGGCGGAAGTTCTTTTCACCAATGATGTCTCGGCCGATGCCATTACGAACGAATGCATAGCCTGATTCAGCGACCCACTGGACGCGACCAGGCACCAGGGAAGGTTTGCGCATTGCAATGCCGAAAAATGCCCAGATAAGGATGATCGACAGTACGATCATCACCATCTGCTTACCAAAGCCGGTGCCGTACTCAGCCATCCACGGAATGATGTCTGGCGGGTGCGCATCGTCGATCGTGGGCGGCACGTAACCCCCTTGCGCGGGGAGATAACTTAGCACGAGTGGAAGCACGCAAATCCTCTCTGAATAATCCCACGCGAAAGGGCAGGTCTTTAAACTCCTGCTTCGGGGATGTTGCCGAAATGTTGTAGGCAGTTGCGGTTTTCTTCGCGTTTTTGCCCTTGGACAGTCTAGCAAAAAGCCTAACCCGTGTCGCATTGAGTCAATTACCGATGGCGTCCTTGAAGGCTCAATCTATCAAATGAACTGAGAGATTCGTCACAAGATGAGCTCAAGGTTTTCGCGAATTTCACCATACGCCCATGTCAAGCCGCGTTTTTGCGGTTCTGGACAATAGATTTTGTGCTATTTTTGTCGGTTTCGTCACATTCAACAAAAAGCTACGAATAGATTAACCGGCGCGTATTAATAAAGACCAATACCTCGGCAGCTTGCCACACAATGATGGCTACCAGGGCACCGATGGCGGCGCCAGTGGTGTGGAGCCAATCTGGTGACGGGACAGCAGTTAGCAGTAGACCTAAGACCACTATCTTGGCGACAAATGCTCCCATGGCCATAGGGATTGCCAAATGACGATGGTTCTTCCAAATGGCAGCGATCAACAAGACGCTCACGGCTGACAGCATCCAAACAACAACACCCGCGGTGAACGCTGACAGTCCGGCCTCACCGGACTCAGCCAGCTGAAAGACCATACCGGTAATAACCGTGGCTAGCACTGTTGGCCAGGAGGCGTGTAGGAGGATCCCCCACCAGCCATTTTTGTTGACGAACTTTTTAGCCATGGTGCTCACCGTGTTCCGAAGGGTCTTCTGTTGCTCGTTGTGCCGCTCGTGCTGCACGCAAGGAATTTAATTTACGGTAATACGCACGCCGAATGATCCAGGGACGCAGCGTCAGCAACACCAGCAAGGCCATGGCAATAGCTACGACGGCAAAAACAACTTCTGCCGAAAAATATGTAAGTGACACAGCGCCATAGCCGATAACAAATGTCCACAAATAGAGCAGCAGGACCGCTTGGCGATGGGTATATCCCCCGTCGACTAGTTTGTGGTGGATGTGGCCACGATCGGCAGTAAACGGTGAACTCCGTCTTGCGGTTCTGCGCAGCACTGCCATAACTAGATCTAACAGTGGCAGTAGCATCACAGCTAGCGGAAGCAGGATGGGCATATATGCCGGGACGTTGCGGAAGCGGAATCCTTCAAGGGCACCAAGATCCGCCGTCACCGCCACCGCCGCGGTAGCCATGAGCAGGCCGATGAGTTGCGCGCCGACCTCCCCCATGAAGATCTTTGCCGGATGAAAGTTAAAGGGCAAAAATCCGATGCAAGCCCCAATAAGTAGGGCCGTGAGCAGAGTCGAAAGATTCGAATAATCGTAGGCGTTAATGGTGCGGGTCAACACGTAGCTATATAAGAAGAACGCGGAACCGCCAATAACGGCCACACCGGCTGCCAACCCGTCGAGCCCGTCTATGAAGTTGAACGCATTGATGGTCAAGACGATCACGAAGATCGTGATCAGAATCTGCGCGATCTCATTATCAACGTGGATCCAACCGACGGGCATGGCCTCAACGCGAATACCTGCGGCGGCGACAATGCCGGCGGCGACAACTTGACCGGCAAATTTTACGATCCAGTGCAGATCCCAGAGGTCATCGGCAACGCCCATGATCAAAATGATGAGGATGGCACCCAGGATGCCCCGTATTGGAGCCTGGTAGATCCCTGAAAGAAACGGGACCAACGAGCTCAGCCCCATGGCGATAACCACGGCGATAGCCATTGCCGCTCCGCCAAGTTTTGGGATGGGCTCACGGTGCATGTCGCGTTTGCGTGATGGGGTGTAAACCCTTCCACGAACACCTAGCATCCGCGCCACCGGCGTCAGGGCAAAGCTGAGTAGCGCAGTGATGGCGACGACTGCAAGATAAACCTTCATAAGGACGCGGTGCCCTCCGAGGATGCAGTGGAGTCTTCATCCTCCGTGGGGTCTGGATCGTTAATATCTAAAACTTCTGGAACGATGCCACGTAGATCTTGAATAGTGATTGCGCCGGATCGCAGTACGCGGTGCGGCGTAGCGGTGCAATCGACGATGGTGGAAGCCTGTTGATGACCCCGTAGGCCGTCGTTAATGTAAACCGCGACGGATTCACCCAATGCACGCTGTGCATCTTCGATGGTGGTAGCGGCTGGTTGCCCGTGACGGTTGGCCGAAGACACGGCCAACGGTCCGGTTTCACGCAGGATATGTCGAGCGAGTTCATCGTCAGGTTGGCGCAACGCGACTGTACCGCGTGTTTCGCCAAGATCCCACGACAGTGATGGCTGGGCGTGACAAACGAGCGTGAGTGCCCCTGGCCAAAATCGTTGTGCCAGTTGCCGCGCTGTGTCGGGAACCTCCACCGCCAATGCGTCCAGGACTTGCATATCGCCAATAAGCACCGGGGGTGGCGATTGCCGGGATCTCCCCTTGGCTGCCAAAAGAACTGCGACGCCTTGTGGGCTAAACGCATCTGCACCGACGCCGTAGACGGTGTCGGTTGGCAAGACGATGAGATCCTTTTGGCCGATGGCTTTGACCGCCGCGGCAATAGCGGCGGTTCGTTGTTGGGGATCTTGTGCGTCAAAAGGGTGTGTCACGTTAGTCATTGTGCCAGGGTTGGGGGTGTTTTCGGTGTTGGTTGCGGCAGGTCGGTACGAATAGCTGAGACGAATCGATTTGTTTGCGTGAGGTCTTGTACGGTGACGACGTCTTGCCACCCAGGATCTGCCTCCAGCGCTGCCGCCAGTTCGCTGGCGTGCGTGTGATCATGTTCCATGATAAAAAAGCCACCTGGCGCAAGCCACTGTAGCGCCTGGTCGGCTATAGCCAGCGGAATACTGGTCCCATCCGCCGAGCCACCGTATAGTGCCTGCTGAGGGTCGAACCCAGCCTCAGGCTGAGTGACCGGAGTCGCCGTTGGAATATATGGTGGGTTGGTCACCACAGCATCAAAAACACCAACGTGAGGCTCCAGATCCGCTGCCGCCAGTAAGGTGCCAGAATCAGTTGCGTCTGCGCACAAGACTGTAACGTTGTACTCTGCGGTATTTCGACGGGCCAGATCAGCCGCTGCCGGATCCAAATCCACAGCCCACACGGCGGCCGGGATGTTGCGTTGCTCTAGTTGCTCAGCCAGTGCCGCTGCGATCGCTCCTGTACCGGTACACAGATCGAGGATCTTCAGTGGTCCTTCTGCCGTATCGAAATGCTGCAGCGTTGTTTCGACGAGGATTTCCGTTTCGACCCTCGGAATGAAGACCCCAGGTTCAACTTGCACGTCAAGCCCGTAAAATCCTGCGGTACCAGTGAGATACTGCAGTGGGGTTCGGGTAACCCGGGCCTCAACAAGTTCAGACACGCTGTCGACAGCCTTCGGTGTGAGGCGCTCCCCTAGTGCCTGCATAATGCCGAGCTTGCCGCGTTCGACCTCCAGCACGTGCGCAACAATAATCGCGGCTTCGGCCTTGGCCGAGTCGATGCCGGCCTCAAACAGTTGACGTTGGGCGTGCTGAATGACCTGATTGATCTCAGTCATTAGGATTTGCTGGTTTCACCAAGCGCTGCCAGGCGTTCGGCTTCATCCATTTCGATGAGCGAAGCGATAACAGCGTTCATGTCGCCCTCAAGGACTCGATCAAGGTTGTTGGCTTTATATCCTGTGCGGTGATCTGCGATCCGGTTTTCAGGGAAATTATAGGTACGAATCCGCTCGGACCGGTCCATGGTCCGGACCTGGGAGGCACGTGTCTCAGCTGCTTCAGCGTCGAGCTGTTCCTGCTGCCAGGCCAGGAGGCGGGACCGTAGCACGCGCATGGCGGATTCACGGTTCTGGATCTGCGATTTCTCATTCTGCATGGCAACCACAATGCCGGTAGGCAAGTGCGTGATGCGAACGGCGGAGTCAGTGGTGTTGACGTGCTGGCCTCCGGGGCCAGACGAGCGGTAGACGTCGATTTTCAAATCGGACTGACTAATGGCAATTTCTTCCGGCTCGTCAACTTCTGGAAAAACGAGAACGCCTGCTGCGGAGGTGTGAATGCGACCTTGCGACTCTGTGACAGGTACGCGCTGTACTCGGTGAACTCCACCTTCGTACTTGAGGTGCGCGAAAACGCCTTCCGCTGGGTCATTGGAGTTGCCCGTCACGCCAATGTGCACATCTTTATATCCGCCAAGATCGGATTCGGTTGCCGAAATGAGCTCGGTTTTCCACCCCTTATTCTCGGCGTAGCGGATGTACATGCGTGCTAAATCAGCAGCGAAGAGTGCAGCTTCTTCGCCACCTTCGCCACCTTTGACTTCTAAAATAACGTTTCGTGCGTCATCGGGGTCACGTGGTATGAGTAACCGGTGCAGCATCTCGTTCGCTGCTTCATAGTCGGCTTCAAGTTGCGGGATTTCGGCGGCGAAATCTTCGTCCTCTTGTGCAAGTTCTCGAGTGTCTTCAAGGTCTTGGGCGAGCTGTTGCCAGTGCTTATGTGCTTTAACAATTCGTTCAAGTTCGGCAAAGCGTCGTCCGACTTTGCGAGCTAGCGCTTGGTCGGCGTGTACTGCGGGGTCACCCATTTTTTCGGTGAGTTCAGCGTGTTCGGCAAGCAGGTTATCTATGGAGTCAAACATGGTTTTTCTACCTCGTTGTTGAAATCTTAGTTGAGAATCAAAAAACCATCGCGCAACCGGTACGGTCGCGCGATGGTTTTCTGGGATGTTGCTAAGACTCTGTTTGAGCTCGCAGCGTCGTCTTGGAGACCAACATCAAGAATTCCGCGTTCGTTTCGGTTTCCTTGAGTTTGGAGGTCAACAATTCCAGACCCTGTTGGGTCTTGAGTTCAGACAGCACGCGGCGTAGTCGCCACATAATACGGATTTCTTCAGTAGTCAGCAGGTTCTCTTCCCGACGGGTACCCGAAGCGTTGATATCGATTGCTGGGAAGATACGGCGCTCAGACAGTTCACGGGACAGGCGCAGTTCCATGTTGCCGGTTCCCTTGAATTCTTCGAAGATTACCTCGTCCATGCGTGAACCGGTTTCGACCAGTGCGGTCGCAAGAATAGTCAGCGAACCGCCACCTTCGATGTTGCGGGCGGCACCGAAGAACTTCTTGGGTGGGTACAGCGCTGCTGAGTCCACACCACCGGACAAGATACGTCCGGAGGCTGGTGACGTCAGGTTGTAGGCACGACCAAGGCGAGTCATGGAGTCCAAGAGGACGACGACGTCGTGGCCCAGTTCTACCATGCGTTTTGCGCGCTCGATGGTCAGCTCGGCAACGGTTGTGTGGTCTTCTGCCGGACGATCGAAGGTCGAAGCGATCACCTCGCCACGCACCGAACGTTTCATGTCGGTGACTTCTTCTGGGCGTTCATCCACCAGAACCATCATGAGTTTAACCTCGGGGTTATTGGTGGTGATGGCGTTGGCAATCGACTGCAACATCATGGTCTTACCGGCTTTGGGCGGCGAGACGATGAGGCCGCGCTGGCCTTTACCGATCGGTGCAACCAGATCGACCAGGCGTGGGCCCATATCTTTCGGATTGCTATTGTTTTCCAGGCGCAGACGCTCTTGCGGGTACAGCGGCGTCAACTTGTTGAATTCCACACGCTTTGGATTCTCGACAGGCTCTTGACCATTGATCAAATCCAGGTTGACCAGCGCGTTGAATTTCTGACGGTTGCCGCCACCCCCGCCGCCGCCACCCCCACGCCGATTGCG
>NZ_JAKDKW010000081.1 GCF_030453185.1 Yaniella sp.
CATTAGTTCGGGTCACCAACCTTTTTATGTCTCGGCCCAACACATATGACTCACAACGAACTCGAAAGAGGAAAACACCAGTGAAGTTTTCGCGTTTTTACCGCTCCGCTGCAATCGCATCTGTAGCAGCTATCGCTCTGGCAGCTTGTTCATCTGACGATGGTGGCGGCGATGCTGACGCCAACGGTGGTGGCGAAGAAGTTTCGGCCTCGGGCAACTTGATCGGTGGTGGCGCTTCATCGCAGGAAGCAGCCATGACCGCATGGACTTCCGGCATCACCGAAGCCAACCCAGACTTGACCGTTCAGTATGACCCAGTTGGTTCCGGTGCTGGCCGTGAAGGCTTCATCGAAGGCCAGTACACCTTCGCCGGCTCGGATGCCGCTATGGATACTGAAGAGCAAGAGCAGGCCTGTGGCTCTGGAAACCCCTTCCACGTGCCTTCCTACATCTCACCAATTGCCGTTGCATTCAACCTTGAGGGTGTAGACACCCTGAATATGAACCCAGAGACCATCGCTAAAGTCTTCGCTGGCGAAATCACCTCCTGGGACGACGAAGAAATTGCAGAGCAGAACCCAGATGCTGATCTGCCAGCCACCGACATCACCGTGGTGCACCGCTCCGATGAGTCGGGAACCACCGAAAACTTCACCGATTACCTCAGCGGCGCCGCTAGCGACGCTTGGGAATGGGAAGCTGCTGAAGAATTCCCAGGAGAGCTGACCGGTGAATCCGCCCAGCAGACCTCAGGTGTCGTCTCGTTGACTTCCGATACTGACGGTGCCATAACCTACGCAGATGCTTCCCAGATCGGCGACCTGGCCACCGTTGCCGTTGGTGTTGGCGAAGACTACGTCGAATACTCAGCGGAAGCCGCTGCATCCGCTGTTGAATCAGCCGAAGAAGATCCTGAAGCTGAAGGTGCTCGCATCCTCGACCGCAGCACCGATGCCGAAGGCGCCTACCCGATCGTTATGATCTCCTACCACATCTTCTGTGACTCATATGAAGACGAGGGCATGGTTGATCAGGTCAAGGCATTCGGTAACTACGTTATCTCGGAAGCCGGCCAGGCAGCTGCTGAAGAATCAGCAGGTTCCGCACCAATTTCAGATACAATCCGTGACGAAGCCACCGAGCGCATTGAAGCAATCTCTGTTGCCGGCTAAGTCAGACCGTTAGCCATCATGGCCGATACCTCCGCAATGCACCACAGCGGAGGTATCGGCCTGAATGGCCCCTAGAGTACAAAGAACGTTACAGGAGTACAACGTGACATCCACATCCCCGCGCACAAAAAATACCGCGCGGACCACGTCGGCTGTGGGGGATAAAGTCTTCTTTGGCCTGTCATGGACCGGCGGCGCGATCATTCTGGTCGTGCTGGCTTTCGTAGCAGCCTTCCTGCTTATTCGCTCTCTGCCAGCCATCATGCCGGAGACTTTCGGTCCCGGCGCAGGAGAAGCAATCGATTTTTGGTCATATGTCTGGCCGTTGATGGCGGGTACCGTCCTCGTCTCTGTCATTGCACTGCTGCTGGCTACCCCGGTCGCTATCGGCATTTCGTTGTTCATCAGTCACTATGCTCCACGTCGGTTCGCAAACTCCATTGGTTACCTGATCGACCTACTGGCGGCGATCCCGTCCGTTGTCTACGGTGCCTGGGGCATGCTTGTACTTGCACCCGCCATGGTGCCCATTTACCACTGGCTGCATAACAACCTTGGATTTATCCCGTTGTTCGCAGGAGATCCGAGCGTCACCAACACGGGACGCACAATCCTCACCTCCGGTGTCGTTCTTGCAGTGATGGTCCTGCCGATCATGACAGCACTGTGTCGTGAAATTTTCCTTCAGGTTCCACACCTGCAAGAAGAAGCCGCACTTGGTCTTGGCGCTACGCGCTGGGAAATGATCAAAATGACTGTCTTCCCATTTGCTCGCGCGGGCGTCATCTCCTCAATCATGTTGGCGCTGGGGCGAGCACTCGGTGAAACCATGGCCGTCACCATGGTGCTCTCTGCGGGTGGGTTTTCCTGGTCGCTGGTTACTTCAGGCGCTAACGGCACGATCCCTGCAGAAATCGCTCTGAACTTCCCAGAAGCTTTCGGACAACGACAATCCGAGTTGATTGCAGCCGGTCTGATGCTGTTCGTGATCACCTTGATCGTCAACGTCATTGCAAGAGCTATCGTCAACAGCCATGCGAAGAAAGCTGAGGGATTGTCGTGACTTCTCAAATTCGCTCGCGTGCCAAATCGAACCCGCAGGGCTCGCAACAGGATCCAGACGGTCGGAAGAAGCCAGAAGATATGACGACACAAACACACAAGAAATCCCGATTAGACTCGCTGACTGCCAACCGGAAACCCACGTGGACGTGGATGGCAGCTGCCGCAGGATCAGCGATTCTTGCACTGCTCATCACACTGCTGGCGTTCGAGTCGTTCAGCGTAGTCGGTTTCGCGATCCTTGCCGGCATCTTCTACGTGGTCAGCATGTACGTTATTTCACGCATGCTGGAAGATCGCCTGAAAGCTACTGATGAATTCTGGCGTCACCTCGTGTGGACATCGTTCTTCATCGCGTTAGTCCCGTTGATCTCAGTGCTCTGGTCTGTTATCTCTCAGGGCCTCCCAACACTTCTGGCGAATCCGGGCTTGCTGACCGCCGATATGGGTGGGGTCGTCGGTTCAGACGACATCGCCACACAGTCAGAAGGGGAACCGCTACAAGGCGGTATTCTCCACGGTCTGGTCGGTACGTTGATGATCACGCTGCTGGCGTCGGTTATTTCGATCCCGGTTGGTCTCTTCGCGTCGATCTATCTGACGGAATATGGCAACCGGAACATGTTTTCCCGTGGCATCCGGTTCTTCGTCGACGTGATGACGGGTATCCCCTCGATTGTTGCTGGTCTCTTTGCCTTCGCAGGTCTCACGCTCTTTGTTGAACTGACCATCGGTACGTCACCGCAAGCCCTGCAGTCGGTCAAAACCGGAGTCACCGCCGCCATTGCGTTGAGTGTCCTGATGATTCCAGTGGTGGTCCGTTCCACCGAGGAAATGCTGCAGGTGGTTTCAAATGAACTGCGCGAAGCCTCTTACGCACTGGGTGTCCGCAAATGGCGCACCATCATGAAAGTCGTATTGCCGACTGCGATGTCCGGTATTGCCTCGGGTATCACCCTGGCCATCGCACGTGTTGCTGGTGAGACCGCACCAATTCTGGTGACTGCCGGATACGTCGCAACCACCAACTGGAACCCGTTCTCCGAATGGATGACAGCCCTGCCGGTATTCATCTACCGCCAGCTGATCAACCCGACGGCACCGGCAGCAGGCGATCCGTCCACCGCACGCGCCTGGGCAGGCGCGCTGGTGTTGATCGTTATTGTGATGGGCTTGAATCTGGGCGCTCGCGCAATCGCCAAATACTTCGCTCCGAAAACCGGCAAATAGTCGTTCCCGTTTTCGCATCTTCATAAGGAAAATACAACCATGGCTAAACGCATTCAGACCATCGATCTTGATTGCTACTACGGCGACTTTCTTGCCGTCAGCGATATAAACATTGAGATTGAGCCTCGTTCCGTGACCGCATTCATCGGTCCGTCGGGCTGTGGCAAGACCACATTCTTGCGCACGTTGAACCGTATGCACGAAGTCACCCCGGGTGCTCGTGCAGAAGGCAAAATCCTCTTGGACGACGAAGACATCAACGCACCGAACGTTGATCCGGTTCGTGTTCGTTCAACCATCGGTATGGTGTTCCAGCGCCCGAACCCGTTCCCGACCATGTCTATCCGAGAGAACGTACTTGCCGGATACCAGCTCAACGGGATTCGCCTAAGCCGCTCCGAAGCCGACAACGTGCTCGAGCGCTCCCTAACCGGGGCAAACTTATGGGGCGAGGTCAAGGATCGCTTGGATCGTCCAGGCGGTGGCCTCTCCGGTGGGCAGCAGCAGCGTCTCTGCATTGCTCGCACGATCGCGATCGAACCAGATGTGATTCTGATGGACGAGCCGGCTTCAGCGCTGGACCCGATTTCTACACTGGCGATCGAAGACCTGATTCACGAGTTGAAAAAGGACTACACCGTCGTCATCGTGACGCACAATATGCAGCAGGCAGCACGTGTGGCTGATCGGACGGCGTTCTTTAACCTGCAGGCCATCGGGGAGCCGGGCAAGCTTATCGAATACGATGACACCACCACGATCTTCAATAACCCTGCCAATAAGCAGACCGAAGACTACATTTCAGGACGCTTCGGCTAACCGAACAGTGCTGTATGTAGCGAAGCGAAAAGCCCTGACCAAGAAGTGCTTGAACTGGTCAGGGCTTTTGCAAACCTAACGATGCCGGGCCGGGCACGCCTCACGGCGTGTGGCCGCTCGAAGCGGCTGATGATTTGGAGCCCGGGGGTACCGCAGCCCGACATCTACTAGCCACTCTATCTTTACTCTGAAGTCGTACGCAAGGAAACGAAAACCCGTCAGCCAGGGACATGGATTTCCGCCCCACACAGCGGCTGACGCATGGTGAAGGCTTTCGCTAGTCGATGACGCATTCTGGTGGACAGGACCGTCCGCAGGACAGCATTCTGAACCGAAGTAGCCGACAGGGACATTGGTCGCCCGAGAGCCATATTGAGCTCAGCCTGCCAGGCAACAGTTCTGGCAGCGGAACGTCGCCGCTGTTCGAAGGTCCGAAAATTGTCCAGTTGATCAAGCGGAGCTGGGTTTTTATCACTCAACACCTGGATCAGCAGCGGTGCGACTTCTATGGCGTCGAGCCAGCCCAGTGTCATCCCCTGGCCGCCGATTGGACTCACTTCATGAGCTGCATCGCCGATAATCAGACAGCGACCGAGAACCATTTGCTGTACAAGGCGCCGTCGGACGTGGAATGCACTGATCATCGTGGAGGTCTGCGGGTTCACGGCTGTACCGGTACGCTCAACGATCAGATCAGTGAGTCCCCGCGGTGACTCTGGCATCAACTGGGTGCCGGTGTGCGCTACCCAGCGGCGCATTTGGCCGGGTAGCGGGAAAGACTCCACCACACCCGCGGGCTCAAGGAAAATAGACGCCGTCGCGTAGTGCTCGTCAGGGGCAGCGTTGGTATGTTGGGCGAAATCACCCATGATGTAGGTGTCTTCGAGCGCTCGGGCCTGAGTTGCGATGCCTGTTGTATGGCGAACCAGACTATGAGGGCCGTCTGCGCCGACGAGGATCTTAGCTTGCCAGTGCATCTCGACGTCGGGGTCATACGGATCGGCGACTGTGGAGCGAGCGGTGGCGTGAATGGGCAAACCCGCTTGTCCTTGCCGGTTCGGTAGTTCGGTGAAGCCCGTGAGTTCCCAGCCGGACTGCAATGCCCCCGGGGCCAGCTGTTTAAGGCGTTGTGACAGCAATGCCTCGGTACGGTTCTGAGGTAACGTCAGCACGAAAGGCCGATGCGGCCAGGCCTCTTCGAAACTGAGAGCGCCCAGACGTCGTCCGCGACTGTAGGCCGTCCCGGCGTGCACTCGGGTCCCCTCGGTTAGTGCGAATGATTCAAGACCAATCCTGTTCAGAACGGCCAGCGCAGGTGGATGTAGGCCAATGGCCCGGGAATGCGTCCGGGGCTGGTTCCGTCGTTCAAGCACTACGACGTCGACCCCGTCCATAGCCAGCAGGCAAGCAAGCACCAACCCTGCTGGTCCGCCCCCGGCAATCAGCACCTCGCACCTGCGTACCCTCGAAGAAGCCATGATTAGTGGGGATCGGCTGCGGTTCGCTCAGCGGCATCGTAGATTAGCAAGTTCCGCCAGGGTCGTTGGGCGTGCACCTGCCAGCCGGGGCTCGCGGCGGTGCGTAACTCGCCTTCGGTATAGCTACGACGGATGGAAATCAACCCATCTTCGCGGATGAACGACCCTGAAAAGAACGGCAACGTGCCAACAGAAAACAACAGGTATGCGGTTCGGCTACGTCGGATGTCGCTGTGTATCGCCCGAACTCGGGCCAGGAGTTTGGAATCGTCGAGCAGCCCCTGCAGTGCTGTGTCCGGTAGATGGTGTAGTAGGTGGTTAGAGATGACCAGGTCGAAGGTTTTGTCCTGTTTGACAAGGTCCGAGCTCAAGGCTTGTTGATAATCTATGTCACCGGCTGGGTCGCGGTGTGTTGCCCAGGCGTGTGCGCGTTCATCGGGGTCAGCGGCGGTGATGTGCAGCGCAAAGCCATCACGCTGTGCCCACCGGGAGATCGCACGGGTGACGTCGGCGCCGCCAGCACCAATATCGAGCAGTGTGTTAATTCGATCTCGGCGCAGTACGGGACGCAAATAGTGCCGATACGTCCGTTGCCATCCGGCGACCACGCGATTGACGAGCTGGAATTGAGCATATGTCCGGTGAAGCATCGCCAGATCGCAATCCGGGTCATCCATCCGCTCGGTCGTAGCTTCATCCCGGTCCTGCAGCCGAGGCAGTACGGTTATTCTCACGGGTTAGCACCGATCGTCGTGAACAGGCCGGTCTCCACGGTGAGGCCTGGTCCGAACGCCATACTGCAGATCCGTTCCCCGGCAGTAGAGCCCGGTTGTTCCAGGATTTCCTTGAGTACGAACATCACCGTGGCACTACTCATATTTCCGAAACGGCGCAGTACCTCGCGGGACGGGATGAGCTGTTGGGCGTTGAGCTCAAGCTTGGCTTCGACTTTGTCGAGAATGCTCCTACCGCCCGGATGGATTGCCCAGTGCTCGATCTCGCGGTAGTCCCGCGCAGCCAGTGGGGGATCGTGTGCGAGCAGGGGAGCCAGCGCATCAATAATGTGCGCGTCGATGATCTTTGGAACGTAAGTCCCCAAAACCATCTCGAAACCGTTGTCGCCGATGTTCCACGCCATCGCCTCTTCGCCAACCGGGGTGATCACGGTCTCGAAGTGGTCCAACTGTAGCGCGCGTTCGCCGTTGAGATCCCGGCCAGTGATGATTGCGGCTGCCGCGCCGTCGCCGAAGAGCGACGAACCCAGAATTGTGTCGGGATCATCTGAGACTCGTACGTGGATGCTGCATAATTCAACGCTGACCACGAGCACGACGGCGTCCGGATCAGCATCGCAGATCGTCTTGGCTTGACGCATGGCTGGAAATGCGGCGTAGCAGCCCATAAAGCCCAGGTGGTAACGCTGTACCGACGGGTTCAGGTCAAGACCACGAACGATGCGGTAGTCTGGACCCGGTGAGAAAAATCCGGTACAGGACACCGTGATCACATGGGTGACATCGGTGTTCTCGATGCCTTCACACGCAGTTACTGCGGCCGCAGCGGCATCGACATAGAGCTGCGTCGCCTCGTCCACATACACGTCATTGCGTACACGTGTGCTGGGGTTGAGAATGTGTCGGTTGGTCGAGTCGAAGAAATGCGGTGCCTCAGCGGATTCGGGCCGCTCTTGCAGATCCATCTCTGCGACTGCACTGTGCCGGGTTTCGATCCCTGAGGCGTTGAAGCTGGCGTTGACCAGCCGTGTAGCTAATCGACTGATACCAGGTTGGGAGGCAAAAATATCGCGAACCTCGTCCTGGTGTAGGACGGTTTCTGGGACTGCGACTTCGAGTGCTGTTAAGGTGACTACCATAGTTCATTGTCTCAGCGTGATGTAACCCACGCAATGGCATCGAGTGCTGTTGGTGCGTTCGAAGTAGGTGCCCATGCCAGGGCGTTGCATTAGACCAGTGCGGAGATGACCCCGACGATGGCAAAGGCGGTCGCGGCGCAGACGATGACTGTGCCGAAGAAGTAGCTCATGAGTCGTAAAACTTGAACCCAGCGGACCACACCGTTGTTTTGTGCGGTGCCAGCACCGGTGATGGCTGCGACCGTCGTGAGTGACGACGACAGCGGGATATGCAACATGAACGACCCGATCAGCAAGAGTAGGGCTGATGTTGACGAGGCAACCGCAGAATGTAGCGGATCTAAAATGGTGATTCGGCGGGCCAACGTGTAGTTGACTCGCCAAGCCGTGAGGATGCTTCCGAGGCCGAGTAGCAGTACTACGGATACTGCCAACATCCAGGTGGGGATTACTTCGGCGCCTGCTGCTGTAATAGACATCAGGAGGACGACGTAAATTCGTTGTCCGTACTGCACCCCGTGGCCGAGGGCGTTTGCTGCGGCACCGATCGCTAGCGTGCCGCGTGCTGCGTAGCTGACACGGTGCGGTGCTGTGTCTTTGGCAAACCAGGTCACGGGGATGGTTAGAAGCCAAGCAACGAGCATCGCCAATATTGGTGAAGCAAAGAGCGAAATGATGATCCCGATGGAAACCGTGGATAAATCTGCCCACACGAGGTGGTCTGTGTCCAGCACCGAGATAGCTACTGCAGCCCCTGTTATGGAGGCGGTCAGGGCGTGTGATGACGAAACGGCGACGCCGCGCCACCAGGTAAAGATCGCCCACGCTAGTGCCACGGCAATCCCGATGGTAGTGATCGATAAGCCGGTGTTTCCAGAGGGCACCAGCGCCACGAATTCTGCGGCAAAGAATTGGATGGTGCCGACCCCCATGATTGCCCCGACCATCCGCATGATGGCGGTCATAGCTACCGCGTTAGCTGGTGTGAGTGCGCCTGCGGCTATGGGGAGGGCTACGGCGTTCGGGGTGTCGCGGCCGGCCACGACAAAGCTAAATGCAGCGGTGAGGGCGAAAACCGTGGTGAGCAGAATCAAGGTGCTCACTAGGAATCACGCACCAAAATCCGTCCTAGCTGCGTACAAAATTCTCGGATAGTCATGAACGTGGAGTCTAATGACCGAGCAACTTCTTGTTGACGATAATAATGGCGGGCAAGGAGTTCATCGGCATCAGTGAGCCGCCAGGTGACCAGCGCTCGCTGAGCCTGATGGGTGAGACGCTCCAAGTGCATCCAGGTGCTCTCTAAGTCATCTGCTTGGTTCAATTGTTCTGCGGCATCCAACACGAGATCGGCCTGTCTGGTGAGGATTTCCAGGACATCGCCGGCGCGAGCTGGCAGTCGGTACTGGCGGGTCGCGTGAATGATCGTTCCAGTAATCGTCACGGCCTCAACGGCACGGTTGATCCAGGTTCCCAGCAGGTAAAGATCTTCGCGGGGGAGCGGCGTGAGGTATGAACTGCGCAGCGCCGTCAGCATCGTGCTGGTATTGCGAGAGGCTCTGGCATTGAGATTATCGAGCTTGGCATCAAGCTCGGTACCGGTTTCGGGGGAGGCCCCAAACATTTGGGTTACCAGGTCCACCGATTCCACCAGAAGTTTTGCCAGACTACGAACTTGGGCCGCGCCTGATTCATCGGCAGAAAATAGGCGCGTTACAGACAGCTTCATGTCTGGTCACTTTACACACCTAAAGTTAACAATCCGACGGATTAATTCCGCGGTATTTCGCTCGGGTGGGCGTCATCAAGACGACCTTGGCGCCAAGCGGTTGCGCAAAGTTCTAATTCGGTAGCGGTCCGCTGGAGTTTGACCGAGCGATGTTCCAGTGCTGCCGCTGCCCCAGGATTCATATCCTCGAGTCGTTCGGCGTGCTGGTGCTGCCCCGCGGCAATGACTCGGGCGTAGGCTCCACCGCGCTCCAGGGCGATGGCGAAATCCCCGGAGTATATGCCGGTGAGAATCTGAGAAGTCAGGTGCTGCAGGTCTTTGGCATGGGGTGGTTCCGTGGCGCCGGCGATGACACGGGATGCATAGGCGTCGTAGCCTGCCCGATACCAGGTGGCCCACATGTCGCCGTGTCTCCGGGTAGCTTGTTGTAGCGCGTACAACCGCCAGAGGGCGCCACCAAAGGTTACGGCTGGAGCGTTCGACCACATTTGGGCCATAGTGTCCAGGCCAACGTCGTCAACAAGGTCGACCAACCAGTCCACGGTTGCATCTTCGGCATCGGGGTCCTGACCGGTGGCCACTAATTGGGCGGCCACGGTTTGGGCAGCAGAGTACACTTCAGCAGGGTCTAAGCCACCCGGTTGGTGTTCGAAGCTTTCGAGCGGCATCAGTTTTGGCCTGCGGAATGGTAGACCAGTGGAACCGCCGCGCTGATAACTCAAACGTCCTCCTTGATATAAGACGCGTACACCACGACAGCCTAAAGCAGGTGCGCCTATAAATAACAGTCAATGGGGCAAATTTTGTTCCGCAGCAAAATAGGCTACAATCGTATAGCGGTCATAGCGACCAGGGCCTTTAGCTCAGTAGGTAGAGCATCGGACTTTTAATCCGCAGGTCGCGGGTTCGATCCCCGCAGGGCCCACAAGTTCAAAACAAAACCAGCCAGCCTTTCGGTTTGGCTGGTTTTGTTT
>NZ_JAKDKW010000021.1 GCF_030453185.1 Yaniella sp.
AGCCTCATGGAGCACACACATTCGGGACCATTCCACCAAGCATTGCGCGAGTTCGCCTTCGAACAGGGTGCACTGCGAGATCTTGGAAGTCTTGATTGCCGGGCCACGCCGGCGTTTGAAACCCTAGATGGCCGAGCACAAGAGAAACAGACTGGCATAGATCGAATTGCACAAGACGTCGAACGGCTAGCCGAACTCCAGAACCTGCTGTTTGCTAATGCCGAGGCGGCCGGTTTGCGACGCTCGGTCCTGCTGATCGTCCAGGGCATGGACACCAGCGGCAAGGGTGGTGTGACCAAACACGTGGTTGGGGCGATGAACCCGCAGGGGGTGCACCAGGTTGGGTTCAAGAAACCAACGCCCGAAGAACTCCAACACGATTTCCTCTGGCGCATCCGACACCACACACCCAAACACGGTGAAATCGCGGTGTTCGACCGCTCGCATTACGAGGATGTGCTGGTGCATCGCGTCGAGGGCCTTACTGCGCCGTCTCGTCTGCAGCATCGGTACGTGGCCATCCGGCAGTTTGAACAAGATCTGGTAGGCAACGGGACCATGGTTTTGAAAGTCATGCTGCACATCAGTCGCGAAGAACAGTACCAGCGACTTTCGCAACGACTTGATGACCCAACCAAACACTGGAAATTCACCCCGGCTGACGTGGATGCACGGGAGCAGTGGGACGCATATATGGAAGCCCACCGGATAGCCATCGAAGAGACCGATACCGACGACGCCCCGTGGTTTGTGATCCCAGCTGATCGAAAATGGTATGGGCGCTTGGCAGTACAACAACTACTCATTGAAACGCTGGCATCTTTGGACATGACTTATCCAGCAGCAACATGCGATATCGCCGAACAACGACGACGACTCGACGCCAGCCGCTAATTGACCTCAAAAGCTTCGATGCGCTCGCAATACCATCGTCAACCATGCACAATAGTGCCATGCGTTCTGAGAGTCACTGGCCCGGAGGACCACCGCCGCCTCCGCCGCCGATAGCCGCGAGCCACCGGAAGACCCCGCTTGGCGGGTGGAAGAAGGATCTGAAAGATAGGCTGACCGGTGCAGTTGTCGTTTCCATTCTCGTCACCGGTCTGATGTTGCTTTCAGGGACCGGACTACTGCGAACCAGACCCGGTAGTACCGCAAGTGTTATCGATCCAGATGGTCTGTGGGCTGGCATCCTGGTCGTCGGTGCACCGCTCATATGGGCATTTGGACAAGTCAAGTTCAGCCGCATGGATAAAGGCTTTCGCACTCACGGCCTGCCGAGTCTCATGTTGGTCAGTACCGGGCTGGCGGCAATGCTCCAGATACTTCTGATGTTGACGTGGCCACTTGTAGCTGATGACAGCCTTGCCGGGCATGTCGTGCTAACTCAATATCACGCCAACCCCTTAGCGTTTTGCTTGGTAGCGGTCTTCGTCATTGCGTTGTATGCCTGGACTACCGTGGCGATGCTGGGCTTTGCTGGCAAAGGGGCGGGGACTAGCGCCCTCGGCACTGTTGGTTGGCTCATCATTGCTGGAGTCGGTGCGTGGCAGGGGATCGTCATGTTTGAGAACCCCGCCACGATGAGTAGTTTCTGGGTTTGGGCAGGTATAGCACTGTTGGGCTTGGTGCTCATACCGGTCATTGCAGCCGTGCGAGTCCACGATCGTCGTCCTCAAAATATGTTTTCGTAGCATTGTTTTCTTCCGCTCAACAGAAATTCAAGCTGACGAGATGTTTCATTGGCCATCACGTCACCTCGGGTTCACGTCTCTCAGTCAAGCTCAGTGTTGGTCCGCGTTGACCGCTCACACTTAGATTGCTTTGAGAGGGACATCTGTCATGTCACGAAAGTTACTCACCTTGTCAGCTGTAGCTGCAGCCACAGCACTTGCCTTGACCGCCTGCGGGGAAGCAGATGCAGACTCAGCCGATGCTGGTGACAACGCCGTAGCATCCGGCGATGCAGGCGTTTGCGCCGAATTCGAACCGCTGCGTTTCTCAGACACCGGCGTTGAAGGGCTAGAAACCCTGGTCCTTGAATTCGAAGATTTCCGTGTTGCTCTCGAAGAAACAACGGGCCTAGAGGTCGAATTCGAACCGATGGCTTCCCGCACAGCTGCGGCTACTGCTCTAGAGTACGACGACCTGGATGTACTGCTCACCGGCCCAGCAGAATACGTGGCACTCAAGGAAGAAGCCGACGCCATCCCACTCACCGGTGTCACGCGCGATAACTACAAGGCCGCCATCTTCAAACGCGCCGATTCGGACCTTGAATCGGTAGAAGACCTTGAAGGAACCCAGGTCATCACTAAGGAAGTCGGCTCCACTTCCGGCCACCTCGGTCCACTGGAAATGATGGATTCGGCTGGTCTCGATCCCAATGCTGGTGACGTCGAAGTCATGCCGCTGTCCGACACCCACATTGAGGCCTTCGCCACCGGAGATGGCGATGCACTGGGTACCGGTATTTCTGACCTAGAAGCGCTGGAAGAAGCCATGGGTGACGAAGAAGTCGAAATCTTGGCAGAAGGTCCCGACCTGCCCAATGACCTATTCATCGCGCGCACCGGGCTCGGCGAAGACTGCGCCGGTTACCTCCAGGACAGCTTAAACAAAAACCAGGACGTGTTACTCGAGGCGATCGTACAGACCGGTGAGAACGACAAGTACATTGACTCAGAATTCGTTGATGCAGAAGATGCTGACTACGATCCAACCCGTCGCGCATTTGAAGCAGCAGGATTTGATCAGTACGCAGACCTGCCGGACGAGGACGAACAGTAATGCCACAGTCTGACACCACAGGGTCTAACGTGATCCGGGTTGCGAGGCTGAACAAGGTTTACAGCACCGGCACCCAAGCACTGAAAGACATCAACTTTACGGCCACTGCGGGGGAGACCGTCGTGCTGCTGGGCGCCAACGGCTCTGGAAAATCCACACTGCAGAAGTGTCTTAATCGGCTTGTTGAGCCGACCAGCGGCAGTGTTGAGGTTCTAAGCACCGACGTCACGACCGCTAATAAACGGCAGCTCACAGCCCTTCGACGCCAGGTGGGGATGGTTCATCAGCGGATCAATCTGGTCCGTGAACTGTCTGTACTAACCAATGTCGTTCATGGTGCACTCGGGCGGGCGCCCAGCCCACGAAACTGGATTGGTGCCACAGCAAAACCAGAACAACGCGATGAAGCCATGGAAGCTCTGCATCGCGTTGGACTGGCACACACCGCAGGAAAACGTGCCGAACAGCTATCCGGTGGCCAACAGCAACGCGTCGCTATCGCGCGCATGTTGATGCAGCGACCAAAGATCGTACTGGCCGACGAACCGGTTGCGGCACTGGACCCACATGCTGGACGTGCCGTCATGGATATGCTGTGGGAAATTACCGAGGAACAGAACCTCACGCTGATATGTACCTTGCACCAGCTGGAGTTGGCTCGTACCTACGGTAGTCGGATTGTTGCGTTGCGCGACGGGAACCTCGAGATCGATACGCACATCTCACAGCTTGGCAATTATCAGCTTGAACGTCTCTATACCGCTAACAGCGCACATCAGGTTGTGCTGGAAGGAGCTGCGCGATGACACCGCTGGATGCCACAACGACAGCAGCATCTGATTCCGGCAAGACCGTAGAGGAGCTGCCTCCGCGTTTCACTTTTCCCAAGTGGACCTCGGTTGCGCTCGCGGTGCTCCTCCTGGGGCTGGCCGTCAATGGTTTGATCCGAATGGATATCTCTTGGGAGCGGATGGCTGAAGGCCCAGCGAATATCTGGGATTTCGTCACCGGGGCCTTTCCCCCGAATCTGGAGCGGGCCCCGAACCTAGCAGAAGCCATGCTCGAGACGTTAGAGATGGCCATTATCGGCACGGCCATTGGTGTGCTGCTCAGCGTGCCAGCGGCGGTATTGGCCGCACAAAACACAACACCTTTAGGCCCGGTCGGGGTGGCTATGCGGTTCATCCTCACGGTGCTGCGTTCCATTCCAGAGTTGGTCTGGGCGCTGATCTTTGTGATGGCCGTCGGACTGGGACCGCTCGCCGGAATCTTCGCGATCGCCGTTGACGTACTGGGCTTTGCTGGCCGCTTCTTCGCCGAAAGGATCGAAGAAGTCGAACGAGGTCCTATTGACGCATTGCGATCAACCGGAGCAACCGGTATCGCCGTGGTAGCGGGTGCAGTCATGCCGGCCTCATTCGCTTCATTTACTGCCACGAGTCTGTATTGCCTAGAAAAGGCCATTCGCGGTGCAACCATCTTGGGCATGGTGGGAGCCGGAGGCATCGGCATGGAGCTCACTCCGGCGTTCACGCTGCGTCAGTTCGATACGGCGCTGACGATCATCTTGATGATCCTCGTGGTCGTGTTCTTGGCTGAACAACTCAGTTCATTGGTCCGTCGAAAAATGCTTGGCACAGACCAGCTTCAACGGGCTGTATAACAACACCGCAATCTTTGGCTAGCCCCCTGGGGCAAGATGGCCTTAGGCTGGGGCATGAAGATCCTGTAGGAGGTTCTCATGTCGAACGTCAAAGCACTTGCCGCTACGCTCACCGAACAACACGAATCTGGTGAACTGCTCATCCTCCCGACCGTCTGGGATACCTGGAGCGCTCATGTCGCAGTCGAGGCCGGATTCAAAGCGCTCACCGTAGGAAGCCACCCCGTGGCTGATGCCATTGGCAGCGCTGACGGAGAGAATATGGACTTCGCGGAATACCTTAGGGCTGTTAAACGGATCACCGAAGCTGTTGACGTGCCGGTCAGCGCTGACGTGGAGTCGGGTTACGGGCTGGACCCGGCCGAGCTTATGCAGCGGTTGTTGGATGCCGGCGCGGTCGGAGCAAATATTGAAGATGTCGTTCACAGCGAGAATAAGCGTGTTCGTGATCGTGCCGAACACTCCGATTACATCGCGGCAGCGCGTCAAGCCGCTGATGAAGCAGGAGTCTCGTTTGTGCTCAACGGACGCACCGATGCGATAAAACTTGGTACAGAGGTCTTTCCAGACCCGTTATCCGAAGCAGCAGAACGCGTCTCCCTGATGGAAGAAGCTGGAGCACGGGCAGTGTATCCAGTTGGTGTCTCCTCTTCAGCAGAAATCACGCGGCTGGTGGAAGCCGTCTCGGTGCCGGTGAACCTCACCGCTCATCCAGTCGACGGCCACGCCGCGGGGGACACTGCCACGCTCAAGGACTTGGGCGCACGTCGCATCACCTTTGGGCCTTTGTGGCAAAAATGGCTTGGCGAGGTTTCCGCCCAACAGCTTTCAACATGGTCTAGTTAGTTTTACGTCAGGTATCAGCTATCTGAGAAGGCGTGAGAGTGAGTGTTCGTGATGAGCTGGATGGCATAATGAGCGTCACGAACACTCGATCAGAAGACTGCGCAGGATCTTCAGGAGGTCGACATGTTGAACTGGTTATTGAGATTTCGCCGGATGCGCGGTGATGCCCGTGCCGCCAGTCAGGGACCCAAAGCAATGGGCAAACGTGCTGGCCGACGGGGAATACTTCAGCTGGTCCGCAGATTATTGCGTTAACCCAACGAGCGGCGACACGCCGAATTTGTTGACATACCTCGATCGTTGCAAGCATGCGGTACACAGGCCCATCAGAGGATCACACGCGCGTGAAATTACCATCGCCGCGCTAACGGGTGTATGTTGTTTAGATGAATTCCGTTCGAAATCGGCCTTACACGTTCATCGCCAGTGTGGCCATTATCACCATAGTTGTAGCCACCCTAGCATCACTTCATACTGGGGTACCGCTTCGCGATCCTGAGGGCTTCCTCGGCCCTGCGTACATTCGTCTACCGCTCATTGCAGCGCTGCTCTTCGCCATCGGGCTGATCCCCGCCGCGATTCAACGATCCGGCTGGCGAAACATCCCTCAGGGGATGATCGATGTGGTTAAGCACGAGTGGACGTGGAAACGGGTCCTCTACATCTGCACAGGTCTTCTGGCGTTTTATCTTTGCTATGTCGGATACCGAAACCTCAAAAGTGTTTTGCCCATTTACACCGACGGCGTGCTCTACGATGAGCAGCTTTCGCAGCTTGATAAATGGATGTTCGGCGGCACCAATCCAGCTTTCGTTATGCAAGATTTCTTTGGTATCGGGCTCAGCGCTGAGTTCCTCTCCATCATTTACCTGGCGTACATGCCAATGATCCCTCTGTCGATCGGAGTGGTCCTGGTATTATCTCGGAACCTCGCCAAAGGTGCCTGGTTTGTAACCGCCATTAGTCTCAACTGGGTTCTTGGAACAATCAGCTACTACGCGTTCCCAGCAGTCGGTCCGGTGTACTTCCAGGACCAGTACTACCAAGTACTTCCTGAGACCGGCACGAGCGCCCTGCAAGCCGCATTATGGGATAACCGATTGGAATTCTTGGCTGATCCCCTCGCGGGTGAAACGATCCACGGTGTGGCTGCATTTGCTTCATTGCACTGTTCCGTGACATTCGCCATCGCACTCTTTGCGCATAAGACAACCGCCAGCAAAATTCTGCGCTGGGCCGCTTGGATATTCTTCGGCGCAACGTTTATTGCCACCGTGTACTTTGGTTGGCACTACTTGATTGACAGCATCGCAGGAGTTGCCATGGGCTGGCTCTGCGTAGCGATCGGACAACGTGTTACCAGAGCTGAGGGTATACAGGAACAAGCCCTGAAACCAGCAATGGTGGACGCTGAAGACGTCGTACCCAGTCGAGAGACAGCAGCGGTATGATCGTCACATCCTAGACAAATTTGCTGCAAAATAAGAGTGCTCGGCCCGAAAAATACGGGCCGAGCACTCTTGTTTTTAGGATGTTTAGAAAGTCACGATAGGTTTGATGGTCTTGCCTGACGCCGAGTCTTCAAATGCCACATTGATCTGCTCTAGCGGGTAGGTTTTGATCAATTTTTCGATCGGAAATTTCCCCTGACGCCACAGATGAACCAGTTTTGGTATGAAGTCCTGTGGTACCGCGTCCCCTTCGATAATCGTTTGGAACGACCAGCCTTTGAGCAATGAGGCACCCACTTCGAAGCTAACCTCGTCGCCCAAATTCGGAGCGCCCACAAGGCCTACACGACCATTGATGCCTACAGCATCTGCAGCTTGGCGGGTCACAGCAGTGACGCCAGTGGTATCGAGAGCGACATTGACACCTTCGCCACCGGTGATCTCTGAGATGCGCTCCGCCAGATCCTCGTCGCCAGAATTAATGGTGTGCGTCGCACCGTAGTCCAGAGAGGCCTCAAGTCTGGAATCGACAAGATCGATTGCGATGATCGTTGTTGCACCTACTGCAGCAGCAGCCATGATTGCCGAGGAACCCACCGCACCGGTACCAAAGATCGCCACGGATTCGCCTGCGCCAACCTTCAGAGAATTGATTATTGAGCCCGCGCCGGTCATCAGACCGCAGCCCAACGGACCGAGCAATTCCAGCGGGACGTCATCAGTGACTGGAACGACAGACCGAACCGAAACATTTGCGTGGCTGGCAAACGACGACTGGCCAAAGAAATGTGAGGACACGGCTGACCCATTATCGGACAGTGCCGTGGATTTATTGGGACGGGTGCCTCCGAAATTGTAGTCGTAGAAGTTTTTGCAGTAGGCGGGCCGACCGTTTAGGCAGGTAGAACACTCACCGCAGGAATTGAAGCCGAGGACTACTCGATCGCCAGGCTTTATGGTGGTGACGCCCTCTCCAACGGCTTCGACGACTCCGGCGCCTTCATGGCCGAGCACAGCCGGAAGGGGAGTGGGGTACACCTGATCACGCGTAATTGCGTCTGTGTGGCAAACCCCAGTCGCCGCAAGTTTGACCCGTACTTCGCCTGGTGCCGGGTCATCCAGTTGTAGTGTTGCAATTTCGAAAGGTTCGCCTTTGACGCGGGTAATGGCTGCGGTGATTTCCACAATGACCTCCATGAATTTCGCAATGAATGTTGCGGTGTCCCTTAAAGGAACAGCGCCACATTCACCGTACGCTCGTTGCGATAAACTAGTCCATAGCTGGTGCTGGGGCTGGTTCAGACACTTCTTCGGTCAGAGACGTCAAGTCCGTATCGACTTTTCGCGCGGCCAGCATTACAAGACCGGCAACGAACACGCCGCCGATGACGGCACCGGGCTGGCTCATCGAAACAATGAACGTCGAGCCCGTGGCGCGGCAGTCAGCGTCGAAGCACTCAGCCTGGAAATACATGATTGCAGCGAATGGGCCGATCAGGAGTGATGTACCCCAGCGCACCAACGATATTGGCGACTACGACTATCATGAGTGCACTCGAGGCATCGACTCCCTTACGGCTTTCCAAAATGGTGGTTCCCAGTACCGAGAATGTCTGGATGCCCATCCAGACCAGTATCCAAGCCAGTGAGAGCACGATGGTGTTGCATCGGTGCTTGTTGTTGAAGATTCTGCGAAGGGGCGCTTGGGTTTGGGCTTTCAAGCCGGTGGCGTTTCGTTCGTGAAATGCTCAAGCAACGCGATGGGCGGCGTCGTTGAGGTCATTGTGCATGTCAGAATGATCCGGAAAATATTCTTATTTTATATTCTCGGCATTGAGCGCAACAATCTGCGCATTTAACTCGGCCGCGAGGTCGCCGTGAGCGTTCTCGTCAACGGTGACACCACTTGTACCTAACCACCTCGCCATCGTGGCTAACTCGGAGGCCAGCTCATGGAGAACGGTGTTGCGATCAGGCCAGGTAGCTCCAACTTCTTCGTTTGGGCCCGGTGCTTCAGCAAAGGCTGATCGAACCAGCAGCGCGTCGCGGTGACGATCATGTTTTAGGTCTACCCGGGCTACCAGATGTTCACCTAAGAGAAACGGGAGAACATAGTATCCGTGGGTTCGTTTGTGGGCCGGTGTGTAGATGCCGAGGCGATAATGCATCCCGAACAGGTCCAGGAGGCGACGGCGTTCGAAAACGAGTGGATCGAAGGGTGCCAGAAGGGCTCGGGCAGTAGTTTGTCGAGGAACACGCGCTTTGGCATGCATCCATGTTGGTCGATCCCAGCCGGTGACCGAAACCGGCAGGAGTTCCCCGGCAGCCTCAAGTTGTTCAACGGCCCTGCGGGTATCGTGCTGATTCAGTCGAAAGTAGTCGGCGAAACACCGGATGGTGCCGACGCCGTGAGCGCGTGCTGCGATTCGAATGAGTTCGACAATGGAATCGTCTTTGGAAGGAGGGGGTTGCGCTCGAATGGCCGGTGGCAGCACGCGTTCTGTGAGGTCGTATACACGCTCAAACTGTCTGCTTCGGCGTGCTGGTGTCAGCTCACCGGCGTCGAAGAGGATTTCTAGGGCGATTTTTGCTGGGCTCCACGACCATCCCCACTTGCTGTCGTCGCGCTGTGTGTAGCGTGGTCCGACGTGATCGCCGATTTCGCGACTCGTTAGTGGGCCATGATCCGTGACAACTTGGCGAACCAGGGCGAATAAATCGGGATGCTCCGCTTCAAGCGTCTCAGGGTTCATTCCCGACCAGCGACGACGTTTCCAAGTCAGGAGAGGAAACCTGCTGGTTGGCACGTATGTGGCTTCGTGTGCCCAAGTTTCCATAATGCGCCGCGGAGCGCGCCCCGTCGCTCGATCCATCAGGGCGGTGTCGTATGGTCCCAGCCGAGCTAGCAGCGGCAACAGATGGGCTCGAGCAAGAACGTTCACCGAGTCGATCTGTAAGAGCCCGATACGTTTGATCGTGTCCGTGATATTCCGCATGGTGACGGTTTCCGGCCGATCGCGGTTCAAGCCTTGGGCAGCGATCGCAACACGGCGAGCCTGGGCTAGGCTAAGAGCTGCGGAATCTGCATGTATCGCAGGTAGGGGCTCGTTAGAAGTCACGAAGCTTCTTGCCACCTCGCGATGATCTCATCGACGGTAGAAAGAGTTGCTTGCCGGTCAGCTTCCAACTGGTTGATTTGAGCTCGGTGATAATCCTCGCGAGTATCGGCTACTGCGTCAGTGACAATCGTGGCCCGAATATTATGGGCAAAAGCATCACGAGTCGTTTGGGCCACGCAACCGTGAGTGGACACCCCGGCCAGGATGATCCTGCTGATTCTTTTGTTCACAAATCGCATGTTCAAGTCGGTTCCGAAGAACGCGCTGTCGCGGGTTTTTTCGACCTTGGTTGTGTCGGTTGTCTTGAGCCCGGGAACTATCTGGGTCCCCTCATCCCCTTGGAACAGAAAACCTGTTCCAGCCTCCAACATGTTGAGGGTCCAGGTGGACTCGTCGCGACTGTGCTCAGTGGGAATGACATAGATCGGGAGATCCGCCGAGTGGGCCGCGTCAATCAAGCGGTTCGAAGCGTCAACAATTGCAGTTTGACGCTCGGCCAGTCCTTCTTCATCAAAGAAAGCCTTTTGTAGGTCGACGAGTACCAGAGCGTCACGTGTATGTGTCATGTCGCTAGCCTAAAACTCACTGCCCGGAATGTCAGGGGCGCAAGATCGGTTATCAAGAATTTCTGTGACTTTTCGAAAATTTACCCTCGCAGGAGTCGATAGAGTAACGAGTTGATAAGCCCACTGCTACAAGGAGCAACACTTTATGAAAATCGGTATTATCAACGGTTCGCTTCGTGCCGAACGCAACACAGAACCCGTGGCAAAATTTGTGCACGAGATCGCTGCGCAGCGTGAGGGCTCATTCGGATACGAATACATCGATCTCGTTGATTACAACGTACCGTTGCTGACCAGCCCCGTGCACCCGATGGTTGTCAATAGGAACCACGAGGACTCCAACGTCCAGCGGTGGTCAGACAAAATCGATACCTTCGATGCCTATGTTTTCGTCACTCCCGAATATAACCACGGGGTGCCAGGCGGCTTCAAAAACGCCGTCGATACTCTTGGGCCTGAATGGGTCGGCAAGCCAGTAGCGTTTGTCGGACACGGTTCGGTAGGTGGCGTACGTGCTATCGAACAGTGGCGTCAGATTGTCGCAAACTTCTCTATGCCGGTGGTCCGTGCAGAGCTCAACTTCAACCTGTTCTTCGACTGGAAAGACGGCGCGTTTTCACCAGCCGAACGTCACCAGGTCGAGGTTAACGTGTTGTTCGATCAGTTGGAAGAACTGACTGCCAAACACCGCAGCTAACACCAGTTGCGGTTTCTGCGCTAATCGTGGTCTTGGTCTTTGGCAGTGACCTCAACGACCCCTGCCACCTCAGTAAGGTGGCGCAAAAGCGGCTCCGGTGGTTTTTGTTTCCCATGGCTAAACTCCATGGTGGCATCAACCACATACCCCTGTGCGGTGTGTTCACGTCTGGTTTGGGACAAAGCGACCTCATAGCCGTTATTCGAAGCCACCTGCAGGATGTCGCGGAGCACTCCGGCGCCATCGGTATACCGGACGGTATATATTTCGGTGCCGTGTTGACGAGGCAGACGCCGGATCAACGCGGTTAGGGCTGTAACGGCAAAGAGGTATAAGGCCACGGTAATCGCGGCGATGATCGGCATTCCTGCACCACAGGCCATACCCACTGCCGCAGTCACCCACACCGAGGCTGCTGTAGTCAGCCCCGAAATAATATTGCGTCGAACGAAGATGACCCCTGCGCCCAGGAAACCGATCCCGGTGACGATTTGCGCCGCAATACGCGACGGGTCCAACACGACGTCGTCACCGAGCACATGTTCAAAACCGTATGCGGAGACCAGGGTGAATAGCGCAGATCCCATGCCCACGAGGATATGGGTGCGAGCTCCGGCAGATTTCTGGCGCAGCTCACGTTCGATGCCGATGGTCCCGGACAGCACGAATGAGCACACGAGCAGAATGGTCTCGGTGACCAGCGTGTCTGAGATCCATTCCAAATCCATATGACCCACGATACGTGGCGATCGTAAACGAGCCTAGGGCCGTTTGGTTAAGCGGCAGCGCCGTATCGTGTTCGCAGCTGGTCACGAGCGTGGGCCAAGAGGCTGAGGTCGCGTTCAGCTGCTCGGGCTGACTGGATCGGATTATCAGCAAAGGTTGCAAAACCACAGTCGGTATTGAGCAGCACGCGGTCATATCCAAACAACTCGATGGCCCGTTCAGCCCGAGCAATGACGTCGTCGACGGTGTCGTTGGCTGAGTCTTTCTGGTTGAGAACGCCCACACCAACGCGTTGGTCCTCGCGGATGCCGGTCAGTGCGTCCAACTCGGCAGCTCGTGGTGTACACAGTTCTAGGATGAGCGTGCCAACATTGATCGATCTAAATAATGGCACGAGGGGTGCGTAGCCTCCAGAAAGCGCGGATGACTCGTCGGTAGTCCAGTTACCGCGGCATACATGTAGGGCTAGTCGATCTGTAGGGAATCCTTGGGTGACCTGTTCTAATAAGTGTTGCGCGAAGGCTAGTTCCTCGTCTAGTGCACCACGTTCACCTAGCGCACCGCACATGAAGGTTCTGCCGCCCTGACCTTGTTCACCGTAGAGCACTTCGGTGAGTACGGGCTCATCAAACTGCACGATACTTGTGCCCTGGGCCAGCAGGTGGGCGACTTCTTCGCGCAAAATTCGAACGATATCGACGGCAAGCGCTTCGCGATCGTCATAGGCACGATCCGAAATGCACTCCATCCACATCGTTCTTGTCAGGAGATACGGGCCAGGCAGACTCACCTTGACGGGTTTTTGCGCCACGGATTGTGCGAACTCGACCTCAGGAACAGTCAGTGGGTCTCGTCGTCCCAGGGGCCCAAAGACTGCGGGGTGGCGGACTTCTCCGGCCGGTACATCGAGTGCTTGAAGCTCTTTGTTGAACTGTTCAGGATCATCAACGTAGGGCAAAAGGTCAGTGACAGGGATCAGCTGACAGTTCTGCAGAATGCCACCGACAAAAGATGCGTAGTTATCGCGCCGCTGTTCACCGTCCGTGACCACATCGATCCCGGCGCGTTCCTGCGCGGCTACGGCCAGTTGCACGGCGTCGTCGGCGTCGGCTTCGAAATCTGCAGCGCCGAGTCGGCCTTCGAGGTGCTGATGTAGCGATGACAGCAACCAGCGGGGGCGAGGCCAGCTTCCCAGGCTCAGTACGGATAGTGGGAGAATCGGTGTGGCATCGACTGGTTCGGGCAGGCTTTGTGGGATGGATGGTTCGACCACTTCTTGGGTGATCGCCATCTGTGGTTTCTTCCGCTTTTTCTTAAGCTTCTGCGGCTGGAGCGCGATATCTGGATCCACGTTCGTGGTCGCGACATCTGTGATTGGTGCTGGCGCATCTGCTGGTGGGGTGAACGGTCCTTTGCTCACTAAGAAACGCCACAGCCCCGGTTCGGTGTGCACATTGATGAGTTCATTCTTTGTCAGGTTGCACCAGGACGGTAAATCAACTTCCACAGTTGAATCCCGGGAGACAATTTCTAAGAGTTCCCCGGGACTCAACGGATCAATGTGTTTGCGGATCAAAAGGAGCAGTCCGTTGCCACAATCTAAATCCCCACCATCAAAACTGTCCTTTGGTGGATATGGATGCACAGTGGTTTCAGTCATTGCTGCTCCTTTCGAGCCGGTTTGTTTAGTAGGTGACGCTCGGGGTGCCGTCGGCCAAGAATTCGACGAGTTTCGCACCACCCACAACGGTTGCACCCGAGATGAGGTTTTCGGGTTCGATACCGCGTTTCTTCACACACGGGGCACAGACGTAAACCTGGCCACCGGCTTCAACGAAGTTTGTGATCAGTTCTGCAAGCGGAGCGAAGCCCTCTTCGTGAATGTCATCGGCATAGCCCTGTTCGGCCAAGCGCACACCCTCGGTGGAGAGGAACACCATGGTGTCCTGATCTGAGCCCACTGCAGCGTTTGCCACAACGAAACCCACGGTTGCTTTGTCGGTGTCGTTTTTTGCGTTCGTGATCGAGACGCAGAATTTTCCGGTTCCGGACATAGGTTTTACTCCTTGGCTCTGATGAAATACTCGGGGTGATCTTGGTACAGAAGCGGATTGTTCGTCAGCCGACACCATGCGGGAATATCCTCTGGGGCACCAGCGTCAGTGGCGGTCAGTTTGATCACTGCACCGGGTTGAAGCTCATCGCGAAGTTTCAGCTTGAGTTTTACGACGAGTTCGCCACAACCCATATCTCCGGCGTTCCAGGCAATATCAGGTTGAGGTTTCACGCTGTGTGGGGCTCCTTGTGGTGTTGTGTGGTCTGACGCTCCACGCTGGATCTATATTACTTCACTAGCAACTGCGGCCATAGCATTCAACGACTCTCCATCTGACGAGGAACAATTGGTGATGGCGTTGAGCAGGCCCATACGCGCCCGTGTACTGCTGACTAGTGTGGATAGCGAGACAACTCCGCTGTTCTGCGAGCGCCTCGCTGGAACATCCTGAAAGGAAACACCGCATGAAGCGCCCAAGAATTATTTGCCATATGCATACACTGCTCAACGGGAAAGTTGACGGAATCGCCAACATCACTGACGTTGGTATGCGTGCACAGAAGCTCTACTTTGACATCATGCTGGGTGACAACCGGTTCTACACCGGCCACCGGGGATGGCTGAGCGGCAGCGGTACGAGCGAAGCCATGATGGGTGGGCCTCGCGAAGCCAACTTCACTGCACCAGCGGAACCGGTCCCTGCCGGTGACTTCATCGCAGATCCGGAAGCCGAAATGTTCTACTTCGCAGTGGATAGCTCCGGCAAGCTTGCTTGGGAACAGAACTCATTTGAATACTTCGACGTCAAAGCCCACATTGTCGAGTTGATTCCGGCCAACGTGAGCGAGGCCTTCAAAGCGCACTTACGTTCCATTAGTGTTTCCTACATTCTTGCAGGCGAGGAGAAACTCGACATGGCCATCGCCGTGGAGAAGATTGGGCGTATCTTCGGGATGGATGAACTCATGCTCGGGGGTGGACCAAACCTCAACTGGTCGATGATTCGTGACGGGCTCTGCGATGAGCTCAGCTTGGTCTTGATGCCGACGGCCGACGCTGAAAATCACACTAATTCGCTGTTTGAATCGCATGAAAAGTACTCAACACCCGCACCATACGAGTTCGATCTTAAAACTGCTGAACCTCTCGAAGACGGCAGTGTTTGGTTGCGTTACGATGTAGTTGGTCAAATCTCCGAGGACTAAGCTGAATGTCATGACGATATCTGAAGACGCACCGAATTCTGAATTCTCCGCTTTTCTTCGCGCACCCTTGGGACAAGGAGTGGTCACAGGTCTGCTCACCCTGATTCCAGTCCGAGACTATCCATTGTGGCTGCGCCGGGGCATCGTCTGGGGTCCGTTAGTTACCACAGGTGTCGGTGCTGTATACCTAGGAGCCAACCCGCAGAGGACAGAGGCGCTGGGTGAGACAGTCATCGAACCCACTACAGAGTCAAAACCGGTGGCCGGTTGGCGGGGGATAGCAAAAATGTTGGTCCCAGGGCTAGCGGTAGGAACGATCATGTCTGGTTCCATGGCTACTGCAATCTGGGCAGATGAGAAAATCGACCGCGGACTACGTCGAAGCGGCGTCCCGTTTCCACGTTTGGTTATGGGTTTCTCTGTAGGGGCGATCACCCGGTGGAGCGTTACCGAAGAGAACCAGCGGGACCGCTCCCGAGAAGTCGTAAAACCATCTATGGATCCATCCACAAAGCAGTCGGATTCAGGCAAGGCCTAGGCAATGCAGGGGAAAGGTGACAACTCTTCGCGCCCTCAAGTGACGTTCCGGACTGGTATGCCGGTTCGCTACAGGGTAATTCTCTTGGTTCTTGGCGTGATAGCAACCATCGGGACAGGTGCCGGCTTAGCTCTGGTGAATATCGGAGTTGCAGTAATTAGTGCCGTATTGTTCTTGGCGGTGTTCATCTCGGTCAGTTTTATGCGCACCACCGTTCAGCTGGATGCTCGCGAAATTAGCATTAAGGTGGCAGGTATTTTCGGGACCAAGATTCCTTATAAGAGCATTGATGACGTTGCCCCTGCCGAACCAACGGGTCTTACTGCCGGAATGGGATTGCGTGTCCTACAAAATCGGACTACTGGTTACCTTGTCGGCGGGCCATCCGTGCGCATTACGCTGGCGCGAACCGCTGTTCTGGTCTCGTCGGACACACCAGAGAAATTATCTGAAGCAATTGAGGTTCGGCGTGCGGACAACACCAGCAGCCGGTGATCAACGGACTGACCTGCTCGGTTTTTTGAGCGGTGTTGCTTCTGCTCCTAGGGCTGTCCCGACAGCCATCCTCAATGTCCGACATACTCGTCGTATCGAGGGCGCGCCCTCAGCAGGAAGCATGAGATAGGTATCCCAGAAGTCTGGTGTGAGACAAAAACGGCGCCCCGAACACAAAGTTCGAAGCGCCGTCGTTGGCTAACTCACTGGTTACTGGTCTGCTTTGATCAGATCAGCAGCACGTTCGCCCATGAGCATCACGGTGATGTTCGGGTTCACAGCGGGCAGCTGTGGCATGGCCGAGGCATCAACCACGCGCAGGCCCTTGGTGCCTTTGACCCGCAGCTGTGGATCCAGTGGCGACATCTCATCGTCAACCGGGCCCATGCGGCATGAGCCGGCAGGGTGGTAGACGGTGTTGTGCGTCTTGGATACGTAGGCTGCGATGTCTTCTTCGGACTGGACCTCTTCACCTGGGAAGAGCTCACGGCCGGCATATTCTGACATTGCTGACTGCGCTACGATCTTGCGTGCCAACTTGATGCCGTGCACAGCAACACGCATATCGTGACCCTCTGGGTCGGTGAAGTAGCGCGGGTCAACCATTGGCTTATCGGCATAGTCGCGGGAGCGTAGACGAACGGTACCGCGAGAACGAGCGTGGGTGACATTCGGAGTCAGCGCAAAGGACTCATCTTCGTGTGGGTAACCGTGACGACGAGTATGCATGGAAAACGGTACGGAACCGTAGTGCATCATCAGGTCCGGCAGATCCAGACCGTTTTCGGTCGGGGCGAAGATACCAATTTCCCACCACTGGGTGGCATCACGGGTCATCGGCACTTTGGATTCCCAAGAAATGACGGCTTCTGGGTGGTCCTGCAGGTTCGAGCCCACACCAGGGGAGTCGACGCGAACGTCCACACCGGTTTCCTTCAGATGGTCAGCTGGACCAATGCCCGAGAGCATCAACAGTTTCGGAGTGTCAATGGCACCGGACGAAACGATGACTTCGCGGTTTGCGGTCAGGGTTTCCATGCGGTCGAAGGCATTGCTGAGGTACTTGACTCCGGTTGCTCGGTTGTCGTCGTCGAACAGAATCTGAGTGACCCAGTGCTCGGTGAGGATATCGAGGTTTTCCCGGTCCATGATCGGGTGCAGGTAGGACACCGATGAAGAGGAGCGGGTGCCGTCCTTCTTCGAGTTGATCTGGAAGAAGCCAGCACCGTTGATCACGGTTTCACCGGTGTTGTACTGCACTTTCGGGATGCCCTGTTGTTCACAAGCATCCAGGAGCGCTTTACCAACCGGATCGTTTTCTGGCACGTTCATCAGGTGGACTGGACCATCGGTACCGTTGTGGTCTCCGGTGTTCTCGTTGGTTTCCAGACGTTTGATGAGCGGCAGAATGGTTTCAGCATTCCAGCCTTCAGCTCCCATTTCTTCCCACAGATCCATGTCTTCGGCCGGTGGGTGGAAAGCGATACAGGAGTTGTGCGATGAACAGCCCCCCAGTACGCGTGCACGGGAGTGACGCATAAACGAGTTACCGTTTTCCTGCGGTTCGATGGGGTAGTCCCAGTCCAAACCGGATTCCAACAATTCTGGCCAGCGGTTCAGCTGCAGAACAACGTCCTGATCCACATCGGTTGGGCCGGCTTCTAATAGGGCAACCGAAACGTTCGGATCTTCACTCAACCGGGCAGCTACGACAGCTCCGGCAGAGCCACCACCGATCACCAGGTAATCATAATTATCTTTTGCCACGTTGTGCTCCATTCGTGTTGCCGTCTTATTTCTGTGGGAACCAGCCGGAGACAGCCGGTTCGGTGTTTTCGTAGATGTGCTTGGACACGGTGTACTCTTCCATGCCGGTGATGCCAAGTTCGCGACCAATACCGGACTGTTTGAATCCACCCCATTCTGCCTGTGGCAGGTATGGGTGGTAGTCATTAACCCAGATGGTGCCGTGGCGCAGTTTGCGCGAGACGCGGTTTGTGACACCCGTATCGGAGGACCAGACGGCGCCGGCCAGACCGTAGTCGGTGTCATTGGCAATGGCGATGGCTTCGTCTTCGGTCGAGAAGGTCTCAACGGTGATGACCGGGCCAAAGCCTTCTTCAACTACCGCTGGGTTGTCGGAGGTGCACTGGTCTAGCACGGTTGGCGCATAGAAGTAGCCGTTTTCGTGTTCTGGTCCACCCCAGTTGCCGCCGGTCCGCAAGCGTGCACCGGCTTCAACACCGCGGTTGACGTAGTCGGTGACTTTATCACGGTGCTCGGCGGAGACTAGAGGTCCGGTCTCGGCCTTGTCATCGAAGGGCCCACCCATCACAATGTTGGCGGCGCGGCGCACCAGCTCGTCGACGAACTGTTCGGCGATGGTGTCCTGGACGATCAGACGGGTACCGGCTGAGCAGACGAGTCCTGAATCTAGGAAACCTGCATTCAAAGCATTGTCGAGTGCGGCCTCGAAGTCGGCATCAGCAAAGATCACGTTGGGGTTCTTGCCGCCGAGTTCTAGAGCCACATCCTTGACGGTGTGGGCAGCGGATTCGGCGATCTTCCGGCCGGTGATCAGGCCACCGGTGAAGGAGACGAGATCGATGTCCTTGTGTGTGGAGAGCGGTGCGCCCACGGTGCCGCCGTCGCCCAACACCACGTTGGCTACCCCGGCGGGCAAACCGAGTTTATCCATGACATCTACGATCAGCATGGTGGTGTGCGGGGTCAGTTCGGCTGGTTTGATGACAAACGAGTTACCGGTGGCAATGGCCGGGGCGATCTTCCAGGAAGCCTGCAGCAGTGGGAAGTTCCACGGGGTGATCATGCCAACCACACCGATGGGCTCATGGACGACACGGGAGACGACCGTGGGGTCGCCGGCGTCGACCAGACGGCCCGGGTAGTGGTCTGCGATCTTGCCGAAGTGGCGGAAGGCCGAGATGATATCTTCCATATCGCCTTCTGCCTCGACCAGACGCTTGCCGGTGTCGAGAGCTTCAGCACGCGCAAATTCGTCTTTGCGCTCCCGAATGCTCGCGGCAACAGCCAGCAAGAAGTCACCGCGTTCGGCGGCAGGCTTATCTGCCCAGACACCGGATTCAAAAGCGGCGCGTGCCGCAGCGATGGCACGTTCGGTGTCTTCGGTGGTTGCTTCGGAGACAACACCGACTTCACTGCCGTCTGCTGGGCAATAGATGGTGCGGGTGGCTTGGTTTGATGCGGCCACCCACTGACCGTTAATAAAGAGAGTTTCGACGTTTTCAGCGCTCATGGTCGGCGCCTCCTTGATCATTCCTTGTGGTGGGATCATTGATGCTTGAAGTCTGTTCGGGGACAGTAGGAATCGTGCTGGTTTCTGTGTCGACCTGGTCGCTGTCGGTCCATTCATCGGGAACGTTGACTTCCACAATGCCGGAAGGTGAGCCTTTATCGCCGATCATGGACATGTACAGGACGTGTGCGTCATAGGCATCGAGGATGTCAGCGATGATCTGGTCACCGGTGTATCCCATAATATCTTTACCCTGTGAACCTGTCAGTGTGAAGACTTCGACCTTGAAGAAGATTTCTTTGACTGCGGCCATGTTGGACGCATAATTCGGCACGTTATACGCAACAGGGTATGGCTGGTATTTGAATTCATCTTGGTTGGCGAACCGGACCAACAAATCCACATACGGGATTGGATAATCGGGATGCTCGCCGCGATGGCAGGTGACATTGGCACCGAGCTTGGTGAGTTCTTGTGCCACTTCTTCCACAGCCGGGGTGGCCACTTCGTTAATGAACTTGGTGGTCTGGTCTGCTGTAGCAAATGACATACGGCGACGGAGTCGCTGTTTCCAGGTGGACTTGCCGCCGGCGTCACGGATGCTGGACAGCACACCGGGCATGGCAGCCTGCTTGGAATCGAAGCTCTGGCCCTCGGTTCGCAGAACCTTGTAGAGGCTGATCATCATCAGGTAAATGACGATCGAGAACGGTAGTCCGATCACCACGGTGGCGGCTTGGAGCGTGTAGACGCCGTCGATAAACAACATGGCCAAGGTCAGAGCGCCGGTGACGACCGCCCAGAAGATACGCAACCATGGGGCGCCGTCGGAGTCGTTGATGGACGGTTTGGACGTCAGGTTGGCCATGACCAGCGAGCCAGAGTCAGCTGAGGTCACGTAGAACAGTAGCCCGGTCACGACTGCCAGCCCAATGCTGAACGATTGGCCGGGGTATTCCAATAACAGGTTGAAGAACCCGGATTCTGGGTTGCTGATCGCAGTATTGAGGAATTCCTCGTCTCCAGCGCGGAAGAACGCAAGAGCGCCGTTACCGAAGATCGAGATCCACAGAATGATGTAGCTCAGTGGGATCAGCAGCACGCCCAGAATGAACTGGCGCAGCGTGCGTCCACGGGAGATACGGGCCAGGAACAGGCCAACAAATGCTGCCCAAGCGATCCACCAGGCCCAGAAGAACAAGGTCCAGTCTTGCATCCAGGCGTCTGATGAATATGACGGGTCACCATCGGTATAACCAAAGGTGTTCATCAGCATCGAGGGCAAACGAGAGAAGTAGTCCCCAATATTTTGGACCAGCTGATTCATCAGTTTCGGTGTTTCGCCAGAAACGAGCACCCACAGCATCATGGCCACGGCCAACAGGACGTTCAGCTCGGAGAGACGACGAATGCCTTTGTCTACACCGGTGACGGTCGAGATAATGGTGATACCGACGGCGAGCACCATGAGCGCAATTTGGACGCCCATGCTCTGTGGTAGACCGAAAATGTGGGATAGGCCGTAGTTGAGGAAGACCACGCCGATACCCAGTGAAACGGCGATACCAAAAATAGTACCAAGCACCGCGGCGACATCGACGGCGTGACCGGGCGCGCCTTTGACGCGCTTACCAAAAATTGGCGCAAGCGCGGAGCGGATGCTCAATGGCATGTGGTAGCGGTAGGCAAACAGGCCGATGCCCATACCCATCAGCGCGTACAGGGCCCAACCGGGTGTGCCGTAGTGGAACATGGTCCACAGCGGGGCCATGCGAGCGGCCTCGTCGGAGAGACCAGCGCCCTCTGGTGGGGTGAGGAAGTTCGTTGCGGGCCCGGAAATACCAAAGAACATCAGGTCAACGCCGATACCGGCGGCAAACAGCATCGAGGCCCAGGTAAAGAGGTTGTACCGGGGTTTGGAATGGTCGGGCCCCATTTTGACGCGTCCGACCCGGGTCAGCGCTACGACGAGCACGAAAATGACCACCAGAGTAACGGTGACGACGTAGTACCAACCGAGGTTGGCACCAATCCAGTCCATCGAACCAAAAATCGCGGTGTCAGCTTGATCAGGCCATATCGCAGCCCAGATCACAAACGCCACAATGATGGCGGCCGATGTGATGAAGACTGGTTTATTGACCGGAGCGTGTTTTGGCTCGCTCTTCAAGGGGTCCGGGGTTCCCGAGCCCTTCACTCCCTGAGCATGTTTCGCCTCAGGTAAGTCCACGGCATCTGCCATGATATTCCTCTCGTTGAAAACAGAATATGTGCCAGGCAAGGTGTGAGCAGTTGAGAAGCCTGGACTATCGCAACCATAGAGCCAAAAATCAACTGAAATCAAGATACACCCTCGCATGGTTAGCTATGCCACAACATGTGCCGACTTCGATGTGACTGGTAACCTACTCGTGAGTAACTTTTGTGAAGAGTCCGGAAGTCTCGGTTTTGCTCGGGGGATGGTCGTAGACTCGCTCACACCACGTGGCGTATAGCGTGGCAGGTGGGTGTCCTCAGCAATTGAAGGAGGGTGAAGCTTGATGTTAAACAAATCGTTCAAGACTGGCTCCACCAAGAGCTCGGCCGCCAAACTGGTTGGCAGTGCCTCCGTACTGGCTGGCCTCGGCGCAGTAGCGGTTTATGATCTCGTCCAAAAACGGTTCGGGGTCCTTCGAAATTACCCGATCATTGGGCACGCCCGATATGCCCTGCTGAAAATTCGGCCAGAGATTCAACAGTATTTTATTGAACGTGACTGGGATGGTCGACCGTTTGACTACACCTCCCGTCAATTGATTTATGCCCGTGCGCGTGATGAGAAGGGTGAGGCATCCTTCGGTACACTCCATGACGTAACCGCAGATGGCAAGGAATGGTTTGTGCATTCGATGAAGCCGATGGATCCACCCGAAACGGTTCCCAAGGTGCGGGTGGGTGGCGACGACTGCACCCAGCCCTACGACATGTCACTGTTGAATGTCTCGGCTATGAGCTTTGGGTCGTTGTCTGCAAACGCTATACAAGCACTCAACGCCGGCGCAGCTCAAGGTGGTTTCGCCCACGACACCGGTGAAGGGGGCATCTCGCCGTATCACCTGTCCGGTGGTGGTGACTTGATCTGGGAATTGGGCACCGCATATTTTGGGGCCAGAACACGCGACGGCAATTTTGATGCGGAAGAATTTACCGACAAGTCGGCATCCGACGCGGTGAAAGCGGTATCCCTGAAACTGAGCCAGGGCGCAAAACCAGGCATCGGTGGTGTCCTGCCGCAAGGCAAGATTAGCCCGGAGATTTCCCGTATCCGCGATGTTCCGATGGACGAGAAATGTATCAGCCCGCCATATCACCGCGAGTTCTCAACACCGGTGGAGCTGATCAACTTTATCGCTACCTTGCGTGAACTCTCCGGCGGCAAACCAACCGGTTTCAAACTCTGCGTGACGTCTAGGCGAGATGTTTTGGCAATTTGTAAAGCCATTCGTGAGGTTGGCACCGCGCCCGACTTTATTATTGTCGATGGCTCTGAAGGTGGCACCGGAGCGGCGCCGGTCGAGTACGAAGACTACGTTGGGATGCCACTTACACAGGGTTTGATGACCGTCCATAATGCGCTGGTCGGAACAGGGCTGCGAGATAAAATCCGGGTTGGCGCTTCGGGGAAGGTTGCAGAGGGCAGCGATGTGGTGCGACGCCTTATTCAAGGTGCAGACTACGTTAATTCGGCGCGAGCCATGATGATGGCGCTGGGCTGCATCCAATCGCTACGGTGTGCTGAGAACACGTGTCCGGTCGGTGTGGCCACCCAGAATCCCCGACTGCAACGCGGTCTGCATGTGCCCACCAAGACCGAACACGTCTATAACTATCAACGCGCCACCGTCGAAGAGGCACTTCGCGTGATGGCATCGATGGGCGTCTCATCGCCTTCCGACCTGCAGCCTGCGATGTTGCGACGCAACATGTCTGAAGGACACAGCGCATCCTATGCAGAACTCTTTGACTGGCTCCAACCGGGACAATTGCTGAGTCAGCCTCCGCAAGCATGGCTTGAGGATTGGCAACAGGCCGATCCGCATGCATTTGGATACGGCAGCGACGCTATGGAACACGATGTATCTCGGCATTGATCTTGCAGCTGATCCCAAGCACACGGGCATGGCAGTACTCCGGGAGATCGACGGTGGCCTCGTAGTCGAAAGTACCGCGGTTGGTGTCAGTGATGCGCAGATTATCGACGCAGTCCACGAGGCTGATGGTACCGGGGTGGATGTACCGATCGGGTGGCCGATCCGGTTCGCTGAATTACTGCAGGATCATGCGGCCCAGAGGCTGCAACCACCCGAGTCCACCGATGCGGCCTGGCGTCGGGGACTGGCATTGCGTACCACCGACATGGCAGTGCATCGTCGTACCGGCATTACGCCTCTCAGTGTTTCAGCCAACCTCATCGCCTATCCAGCGTTTCGGTGGGCTGGTATCGAGGCGAAGCTCCGTGACGAAGGAATCGATACCAGTCGGGATGGCAGCGGAGCTGTGGCTGAGGTGTATCCTGCAGCGGCGCTATATCGTTGGGGCCTGCCACATCGAGGCTATAAGGGCACCAAAAACGCGGCCGTCCGCCAGCACATGGTGGAGTTGCTTGCGACCCTGTTTCCTGCTTTCGACTGGCAAGGATTCGAAGCTTTAGCGATCGCCGATGACAACGTGCTCGATGCCGTGCTGGCAGCGCTGGTGACACAACAGATGGCCCAAGGTAACTGTGAAGGACCAGCTGCTGACGAGCGAGAGATCGCACGCGTTGAAGGTTGGATTTGGCTCCCAAAACTGCCAAATTAGTGTCGAGCTAGAATGCCGCGGTGTATTTGTGCCGCGCGAATGCCAGCACAGCCAAGGGCCAGGATCCCCAAGACGACCAGGGGCATGACGTAGCCGGTGACCGGTAGCAACCAGGAAAACAGTACCGGTATGGCAAACCCGACATAGGTAAAGACGTAATAGATACCCAGTGTGGTGCCTCGCCGTTCTGGAGGGGCATAGGTTTCGACATCTAGTAATCCTTCGCGTAGGGCCATGCCGTACGCGGTGCCCAATAGCAACGTAGCGACTACAAAGAGCCAAATCGGAGGGGATTGACCGCCAAAGCCCGCCAAAAGAAAACCTGCTCCAGCGATGCTCGCGGCCACAATGCCGGCTTTTGGTCCCCACCCGAAACGTCGAGCCAGGCCTTGGGCAAATACCCCGGCGGTAAAGGCCAAGAGTGACGCAGCGCCGGGCAGTAAAATGCCCGCGTTGACCTGATCAGCGACCCTTTCGGTCAGAGTTACCAAGGCGACGATGGCCGTCGAAAAGACCCACAGCGCCATCGGGATGGATGTTGCAAGGGCCCGCTTCATGCTTGGCTGCCGGAGAGGCGGTGCAGTAGTTGAGGGTGGGATAGCCGGGATGATCGGAGCAGCCTTGGCATCGCCAATGACCAGAGAAGCAATGATCGCAAGACAGGTCAGAGCTGCCGCAACAAGAAACGGAACAGCGACGGCGGCTGCATCCGAGAGAAAGTAGGCCAGCACGCCAGAAGCTATGGGGCCCAGGGCAAACCCTGCGGTCAACACAATCCCAGCGAGCACCATCCCCGTGGCGCCTTTCAGTCGTCCAGCCCAAGCGGTACCCGCACTAATAGCCAGACCAACACCCAGCCCAATGACCAATCGACCAAGAAACAATCCAGGAGTCGTCTGCCACAACAAAATGACGATATTGCCTATCGCGGCGGCTAACGCCCCGGTGAGAACTACCGGCCGGGGCCCAAACCGGTCAGCTAACACTCCACCGATGAGAAGGCTTGGCACCAGCCCGACTGCGTAGATCCCAAAGGCGCCGTTCACCACAATCGGGGTGAAGAGTTCCTGGTCACGGAGTACCGCGATCATGGTCGCGAAATGGTTGGTTGCCCACCCAGAAGACAGCAACAAGAGGGCCACCACCGCAAACACCACGGTGGTGCGGCGATGCGCAGCGCGATCCGGGTCGGCCAAGGGCGTGACCGCCCCCTGGGATGCTTCGCCATGGGTCGATACTGCGGTTGCACGGGTGTGCCGCTGTGTCACGTGGTCTCCTTGTCACCGCCCTGAAGTGTGATGGGCGCTACATGTGGACTGTAGCGGACTCACTGCAGGATCGGAAGTTCGCCAACAAGCGCGGAACCGATGCACTGCGGTATTGTGCCTGGGTAACCTACAAGCATGAAGAAATGATCCTTACCCGTCCTACGTCTGCGGCATTCGCCCGGTAGGGGACTTCATTTTTTGAGGATCATTATGTCGAAATCAGCACGTCACGCGGCACACCTTCGTGTCGACGGACTGTCAAAATCATTCGCTGACCGTCGCGTCTTTACCGATATCTCCTTTACGGTCCCACACCGGGATCGCATCGGCATCATTGGCGAAAGCGGTTCGGGAAAAACCACACTGCTACGAGTCATTGCCGGTGACGGTCTGTTGTCTTGTCAGCGACCGACAGACTCTTGATTACCGGAGCAAACGGTGCCGGGAAATCGACGTTATTGCATTTGTTGGCCGGTCACCTGACACCAAGCCAGGGGGGGTGTACTTTCCATCGGATGCTGAACCAACGAATCATCTCTCACTGGTTTTAGCTACTGAGCTGGAAAGTTCCATTGAACAATACCCCGGCGCGGTAGTGATCGCATCGCATGACCGGTGGCTGCGACATCGCTGGCAGGGCAGACACCACGCGATGATTTTCGATGTGGAGCACTAGGAATCTGGCAGACTAGGTGCAGTATCTGTTGGCGACCCTGCCGCAGGATGCACTATTCATCGTCACTTCGAGGAGATCATGTCATATCAACAACCCCCGCAGGGGCCACCACCGCCAGAGTACAATCCGGGTCAGCCAGGACCGGCAGATCACGTGCCACAGCAGCACGGTCGACGCCGCGGCAAACGGCGATTGATGTGGGGCATCATTCTGATGGCCATCGGCTTGATTGGCGGGATCGCTGGTGCGCTCATCTTCGGTGTCTCAGCGTTCGATCAGTTTGATGATTTCGAAGACAATACCTACGAAATCCAGCAGCCGGCGACGATGGATGGGCTGGGCGACAATCAGTGGTATATCTATCAAACCGGTGCTGCCGCAGGTTCGATCACCTGTGAGGTGATCGATGAATCCGGCGAGAACATCGTCAGCAACCATATGTCGTCTTCGATCAACACCAACGAACTTGACTACGAGGCCGTGGAAGCGTTTAGTTCTGAAGCAGACGGCGTTTACCAAATTTCCTGCTCTAACTACCCGGTTTCGATCGGTGGTATAGCTCCACTCGGTGGACTCTTCGGTGTCGTCGGTTCGGTTATTGCCGGAGCCCTCGTATTCCTCGCCGGTTTGGTTCTAACTATCGTTGGTGCGGTCGTCCGTTCCAGGTCCAAGCGTCAGATGCCACCGCCGGGTCCACAGTACGGCGGCGGATACCCAGGGTACGGCGGCCCACCACAACAGTATGGGCAGCAGCCACCCCAAGCATGATCCAAGCTGCAACGGCCCAGCCCCGACGGCACGTCGTTGGGTTTATTCTGGGCAGCGTGATCGTGGGTGTGGTCGGGCTGGTCACGGCCATCGTGCTGACCGTATCTGGCATCCTCAATAACTTCAGTGAGGTATCAGCCAGCTACGAAGATGTGTTCGAATCTGGCATCGAAATCGGCCCGATCGCCACTCCGGTTGAGCTAGAGGAAGCAAGCTATGCGCTGCTGTCCTTTTCTGACAAGCCAAGCCAGCCCTCACTGGCGGCACAATCTGAGGCGTGCTCGGTGATTGATGAGCACGGTGATGAGGTGCCGGTTCAGACCTCAAGCCAGGCGGTAGATGAAACAGAAGTGGACACGTCTGACTACGGTCTCACCGGCATCAATCACGTGATCTACACAAATTTCGAGGCCGCTGAAGGTACCTACGCCATCTCCTGCGAACAGTTTGGGCTGCTCAGCGATGGCAGCGGCTACAACATGAACAGCACGGCTATAGGCGGCATCCTGATCGGGGCCGTTAGCGTGCTCATCGCCGGAGTTCTCTTCGGCATCGGGATCATCAACCACACCCGCAACCGCAACGAACAGCGACGAAATCCATGACGCTTTGCCGGATACCGGTTGAGTCCCGACCCAATCGCCCCAAACCCGTAGGAAGTCATTAGGCTGGGATACATGCTGAACTGCTCGGACCCTGACGCCCGTATCCATACCGAAGTCATGGAAGGCGGCCCTCGACGGATCGTGTTTCTCCACGGACTGATGGGCCGTGGTAAAAATTTCACAACCATCGCCAAGGGGTTGACCGATACCACCACCTCGTTGCTGGTGGATCTGCCCAACCATGGCGTCTCGTGCTGGACCGAAGGCTTCGACTACGTTGAGATGGCAGATCTGGTCGCCGATGAGCTGCGCCGTGACTTCTGCAAAGATGAACCCGCCGTGGTGCTGGGCCACTCCATGGGCGGCAAAGTCGCCATGCTGCTAGCTCTGCGCCATCCGGAGCTGTTGGCCGGGCTGATCATCGAAGACATTGCCCCCACGACCTCTAGCACCAGCGAATTCGAACACCTGCTCGGCACCCTGCTGTCCAAAGTTCAGCTCACCGATATCGCCTCCCGCAGGGAAGCGCATGCCGCCATCAAAAAAGATATCGACGACGCCGCAGTCCGCGGCTTCCTACTGCAGAATCTGACTCGCGACGACGACCACGGTTTCAAGTGGGAACCCAATATTCAGATGTTGTTTGATCACCTGGACACCATCGTGGGTTTCCCGGATGTTGAGGGAACCTTCGAGGACCACCCGGTGCTGTGGATCAAAGGGGAACACTCCGACTACATTAACGATGCCTCGGGAGCGATCATGCGTGAGCTATTCCCGATGACTCGTCGCATCCAAATCCGAGATGCTGGCCACTGGATCCACGCCGAACAACCCAAACACTTTATTGAAACGCTCAAGTATTACATCGCTGGCCGCTACGACGATGCCTGATATTCTGCTGGCAATGAGTATGTCTGCCACGGGTCACCGAATTTGATATTCTAACGGGCGTGACTACAGATCAAGAATCCACAGTGAGTATTCCGAAGGTCCCTGTCGGACCTGGCGATCGGGATGCCCTCGTTGGCCGACGCGTTTTCCCATCGCCGCTTGGCCGCCGCATCACGTATGCCGTTATATTCGAAGTACTCGCCGTCGGATTCACCACCGTTATCCTGGCGTTGCTAGGTAACGACTCCAGCTCGTCGTTCATCGTCGGTCTTATCTCGTCGACGGTGGCACTGACCTGGAACTTGATCTTCAACTGGGGTTTCGAAGCATTCGAACGTCGCATCGGAATCACCCACCGCCCCTGGTATATGCGCGTCAGTCATGCCGTGTTCTTTGAAGGCGGATTGATCCTCATGTTGGTTCCCACGATCGCCTGGGTTCTTGGTGTCAGCGTGCTCGAAGCCTTCATGTTGCAAGTCGTCATATTGGTTTTCTTCTTGATCTACACCGCCGTCTACGCGTGGATCTTTGATCGGGTCTTCGGACTGCCCGAGCCAGCCGTCAACTACGGGCGCTAACTGCGGGCTGACGAGCGTAACGTGAAAAATCTTTCCACTGTGCGGCGAACACCCGTCGATAAATTACGGTTGCGACGCCTAAGGTAGAGGATATGGCTACTACGAAATTCCAAGGTAACTCTGTCAACACCGTCGCCGATATCCCAACGGTCGGCTCAAAAGCCCCTGATTTCACACTCGTGGGCACCGATCTATCTGAGGTCAAGCTCTCAGATTATGCCGGCAAATGGGTTCTACTGAACATTTTCCCATCGCTGGACACCGGAGTCTGTGCTGCAAGCGTGCGTGAATTTAACGAACGCGGTGCCAAGCTCGACAACACCGTGGTCCTCAATGTCTCCATGGATCTCCCGTTTGCCCAGGGTCGCTTCTGCGGTGCCGAAGGCATCGAGAACGCCCACACCGCATCGGCTTTCCGTTCGAAGTTCGGTCATGACTACGGCGTACAACTGGCAGACGGCCCCATGACTGGTTTGCTAACCCGAACCGTAATCGTCGTTAACCCAGAAGGCGAAGTCACCTACACCCAGCTCGTCGACGAAATCACCAACGAACCAAATTACGACGAGGTTATGGAACACCTGGGTTCCTAACACCCCGAATATAAAAAGTACCCAGTGAATCAGCAATACTTCCCCGATGAACCTCCGCGGCGCAACGTACATGACGCCCAACCTCCGGGGGAACACCATGCTGATGCACCACCGCCACCACCGCCCGGGCCCCCTCCAGGAGGCCCGGGCGGTGATCCGCGGAATGACCCCCGCTGGGTCTATTCACCCCACGCATCACGCGATGAATCCCGTGAGATACCGTATTTCTCTCGCGGTTACCAGCCGGTAGAGACGGCCAACCGACCACCACCACGACGACGACACGGCCCGCTCAGTGCGCTGAGCACTGGCGCCGGCATTCTCGGTTTCGCATTCCTCCTGATCGGCTTACTCTCTCAGGTCTTCGACTGGGACACCCAGAGTAATCCCCTCCAAGAATTTTTTGATCCACAGCCCCAAGCCCCACAGGTAGTTCCCGATGGCGAAGGTTCTGTTGACAGCCTCATTGCCGGGCTCGACCACGTTCACGAAGGTATCGCAGTGGATTGGGAAGCTGGCGGACAACATACCGGAGAAGGCCTAGACCCAGGACAAGAAGTCGGGTCCGCACCCGGTGTCTTCATGGTCGACACTCAGGTGTATCAATACATGGGCTTTGGCACCGGAGTCGTCGTCAGCTCCAGTGGACTGGCCATCACAAACTACCACGTAGTCGACTCATCGACTTCGGTCAATATCACCATGGCTGATACTGAACAACAGTATTCCGCCACTGTTCTCGGGCGCGATGCAGCCCAAGATATTGCGGTCTTACAAATCGACACCGAAGAAACCTTGCCCGTCGCCTCGATCAATGCCGATGGCGTGAACGTGAAGGACCGGGTGGCAGGTGTCGGTAACGCCGGGGGACAGGGGTATCTCACCTCGGTGGTTGGCGAAGTCGGTGGACTCAACGAGACCATCCACATCGAGCCGCCAGAACCCGGTTCACGGGGACAATGGTATGAAAACCTCATCATGATCACCGCGGACATTGTGCCCGGATACTCAGGTGGGCCGACGGTTGATGCCAACGGCCAAGTGATTGGCATTTCGACCGCAGCCAGCCAAGATACCAACAACACCGAAGACGCCTTCGGCTATGCGGTACCGATTGTTCATGCACTAGAGGTCGTCGAACAGGTGCTCAACGGCGATGAATCCGGCGGTGTGGTTATCGGTTCCGGAGGCGGACTGGGCATCGTGGTGGCCTCGGAGCCAAACGGAGGTGCCCGCGTTGTGGAGATCAGTCCCGGATCCGCCGGTGAAGCCATTGGGCTCCAACCCGGCGACGTTCTCCTCGAAATCGATGGGGCAGACGTCGTGAACTCATCCTTTATTTCCCGCTTTGTTCGCGATCGGAACCCTGGTGATGAAGTCGAGGTGCTCTGGCAGACTGAAGAGGGTGAGACCAAGCAGGCCACAGCCACCTTAGACGAAGCAGAAATTAACTAGAGCTGCTCATCCACGGTGATATTTCGGGCGGCAAACGCACCGGCAACGGACATTCCAATACCGCTGGCCATCAATAAGAGCAACGTGCTGGTCCAGCCCCCGGAGGCGGAATACAACATGCCAACGCCCAACGGCCCGATCCCGGCGAGAATATAGCCCACCGGTTGCACAAAGCCTGAGAGCCTGGCGGTAATTTCTGGATCAACACTGCGCGCTGGGATCAGCGAAATGGCCGTGGCGAACGCCATCCCACCTAGTCCCAACAAGAGAACCCACAGCCAACGACCTTCTGCGGGCCACAAGTACAAGCCGAGATAACCTACCGTGCTGAGTAACCCAAAGACGACCGGCCAGACCCACAAGCGTGTGGAACGATCGACCACGGTGGGCATGAGCAAGCTGCCTACCAGCCCGATGAGCGCGGTGGCGG
>NZ_JAKDKW010000152.1 GCF_030453185.1 Yaniella sp.
TTGCCGTATGCCTCGATCCATGACGGGATCGCACACGCCTGCGGCCATGATCTTCACACCACCGTGGCCATGGGGACCGCCGTCACCCTGCATCGCTTACTGGCAGGTCAGAGTGAAGTCTCCCTGGGCGATCTCGAATTGACCGGACGAGTGCGCATAATATTCCAACCTGCCGAAGAGACCTTGCCCGGCGGCTCGCTGGAAGTCATTCGCCAGGGCATCTTAGACGATGTGCCACGCATTATTGCGCTGCACACCGATCCGGGATTCGACGTCGGGCTCATCGCTACTCGCATCGGGGCCATCACCTCGGCCACCGATACCCTGCGTGTCACGTTAACCGGTAAGGGAGGCCATACGTCACGGCCACAACAAACCCAAGACGTCGTCTTCGCACTGTCACAAATTGCCACCCAGGTACCGGCTATCCTCTCGCGCCGTATCGATGTGCGCTCCGGGGCCCAATTAACCTGGGGCCATATTCAAGCAGGCCACGCACCGAACGCCATTCCCTCCGCCGGACAATTGTCGGGCACGTTTAGAACTCTGGACGCTGACTCTTGGGAATCAGCCGGACAGCTGCTCGATGAGATTATTGGCCAAGTGGCGGCCCCCTACGGCGTGAAAGTCGAGTTGCAACACGTGCGGGGCGTGCCTCCCGTGGTCAATAATGAAGCAGAAACCGATCTGATCGAAGATGCCACACGCTTCGAATTTGGCTCACGGACCATTGAACTAGCCGAACAATCCATGGGTGGCGAAGATTTTGCCTGGATGACCCAGAAAATCCCCGGTTCGATGCTGCGCCTTGGCACTCGGACACCAGGCGGCCCCACCTATGATCTGCACCAGGGTGACTACAACCCGGATGAACGTGCTATCGGTGTGGGCGCTCAGATCTTCACCCAGGCTGCACTGCGAACTCTCACCGGAGCAGCCTGATGGAAGAACATACCCAGCTGCATACTGCCGCCAGCGCAGTACTGCAGCGAGCCTATGCACCGTATTCGAATTACCCTGTAGCAGCGGCTGCCCTGGACGCCGCGGGTGTCATCCACACTGGCGTGAATGTTGAAAACGCTTCCTATGGGCTCACACTGTGCGCCGAATGCTCACTCATTTCATCTTGGCGTCTCAACGCCGGAGCTGAGCTGTCCCACCTGGTGTGCCTGAACGCAGCACGAGAATACATCACCCCGTGTGGTCGCTGCCGCCAACTACTCTCCGAACACGCGCCGATGTCGTTATCCATCGCCACCCAACACGGTCCGATCACACTGGGTGAATTGCTCCCCGTAGCATTTGGACCCGAGAACCTGTAGGACTAAGCCATGTACAACGCCGTAGAAATTATCACCGCAAAACGCAATGCGGTTGCGTTATCTGCCGGGCAGATCACCTGGATGGTGGACGCGTATACTTCCGGCGAAGTCTCGGACGAGCAATTCTCTGCCCTGGCCATGGCCATTTACTTCCGAGGTCTTAACGACGACGAATTGTTGGCCCTGACCACCGCTATGCTCAACTCGGGTACAAGGCTGAATTTTTCGGACCTCGGCAAACCCACTGCAGATAAGCATTCCACCGGGGGAGTCGGCGATAAAATCACGCTACCGCTGACGCCGCTCGTAGCCTCATACGGGGTTGCCGTACCCCAGCTCTCCGGTCGCGGTCTAGGCCACACCGGTGGCACATTGGATAAACTTGAAGCAATCAAGGGGTTCGAGGTTGATCTCACCGAAGCGCACATTCGATCCCAACTAACTGAAATCGGCGGTGTGATCTGTGCACCGACCGGTGAATTGGCTCCGGCCGATAAGAAAATTTATGCACTACGAGATGTCACCGCGACCGTTGACAGTCTTCCGCTGATTGCATCATCAATTATGTCCAAGAAACTCGCTGAAGGCACGGACACCTTGGTCCTGGACGTCAAAACGGGCTCCGGCGCGTTCATGCAGAACGAAGATGATGCTCGGCAACTGGCCGCAACCATGGTCTGGCTGGGCAAAGAGTTCGGTGTCAACACCACAGCCGTGCTGACCCGCATGGATAGTCCGCTAGGCTACACGGTCGGCAACGGAATTGAAGTCCAAGAAACGCTCGAGGTCCTGGCCGGCGGCGGTCCCAACGATGTCGTTGAACTGACCCTCACGTTAGCTCGCCATATGCTGCAGGGTGCAGGTATTGATGCAGATCCGGC
>NZ_JAKDKW010000022.1 GCF_030453185.1 Yaniella sp.
AAAAAAGCCCGGATTCACGAGGAATCCGGGCTAATTTTGTGGAGATGCCGGGAATCTCGTGCAACTATGGTTTGACTAGGCAATATGTGATAACTAAAAGACTGAAGTCTAATGGTTGTCAAGAATATGCCCCAGCACTGCGGAAACAGTCTGGGGCGTGGAACACGGTTCATCACCACCGGGTTCAGTGCCTAGTATAGCCAATACTAAACGCCTGTTCACAGCCTGTTGAGCCGTTGCTCCGGGCCTTTTCTAATCACTGTTAGGCCGTAACGAAACAGGCCGGTCACATCCATTGGGAACAGCAGCGTACCGGGTTGCTGGGAACTTGCAGGCCAGCGGGAACTACCACCACATCTTCGAGACGCTCCGATAATCGGGGGGTCTAGTTGCTGTGGGCAAAAGCTGGAGAGCGTGGACGGGGCCGGTGGGCATTTTTGGGGAAGGGGTCTCAAAGACCACAGCTCCCTTGGGAGTCCTTATCCGCACCAACCAGACCACTACCAATACCGGGGGTAACGATGTACATCACTGAGAATCAGGCAGTCCAGAACGTCAGCAGACTATTGAAGGCTCATGGTTATGATCCAGCAGAATATGACGTATTAACGATTACTGAAGAATACCGACAGGAAACAGGCGGCTATGAAAGCATCTTCGAGAATCCTGAAATCGTTTGGGCTTACGTTGATGAAGCAGTGATGCCCCTGGGCCTGCAATAGACCGAGGGGCAACTATGAGGCGGGCTCTCGCTGTTAGGCGTCTTGTAGATACCGGTAGACGGTGGCGCGTGAGACTTCGAGATAACCGGCGATCTTCTTGACTGACATGCCTTCAGCTTTCCACTTACGGGCGTCTGCAACAGCCTGGGCATCTGCTTTACGGGGGCGTCCACCTAGCCGGTTGTTTTTTGCAGCAGCAGCTAGGCCCGCTTTGGTGCGCTCTGCTATCTGGTCACGTTCTAGCTGGGCAAATGCCGACATGATCGTCAGCATAGCTTTACCCATGGGCCCGCTGGTGTCGATCTGTTCGGTGATGGATTCAAAGTTGCAGTCTTTGTTTTCGATGGTTTCCACCAGGTCTAACAGGTTGCGAGTGTTGCGACCTAGCCGGTCGAATTTCCAGATGACCACGGTGTCGCCTGGGCGTAGGTAGTTGAGCATTTCGTCTAGCTGGGGGCGTGATGCTTTGGTGCCACTGACGCCGTGATCGGTGAAGAGCTTGTCTCCCCCGGCGGCTTCAAGTGCTGCCAGTTGTAGTTCTGCGTCTTGATCGACTGTGCTGACTCTGGCGTATCCAATACGTGCCATGATGCTCCCCTGTCTCAGTATCCCGTTCAATACGTTAGTTATAAGATTACATGTTTTGAGACGGCATTTCAAGACAGTCTAGGGGTGGATCCACAGCGACCCGGTCACGTACACCAGGAGTCGCAATAGACCACCGTTTCTGAGACTCGTGATTCACATGAGTTGGCAGCGCAACGCTACCTCCGAAGGCGCTTAACTTCTTCAAATATTATTTAGAAAGTTAGTTAGCTATTTCAGAGTTAATGCTCGATAGGATTCGAAGAGCAATTCCAGCCGTTGGCGCTCATTGCTGAGCCTGCGAGAAGCACCAAAGGCTCTATCAACCAATGCATCAAGCCGGTTGTGTGCCTTAAGTAGCGTGGGGTCCATAGCCAGGGGCGCATATTGCTGAGCTAGGCTCCGGTCTGGACGCGATGCTCGCACTTCCACAATTTCTGCACCAGCAGCAATGATTGCTTCTTTTTGTTCTGGTGACACTTCTGGCAATGGAAAGTTATTCCAACTCAGGGTTCCGGAAAAACGAAGATCGGACTTAAGTCTTCCACCCACCGCTCGTTGCCATGTTATGAACATTGAGGAAGATACCATCGCGAACAACAGGCCATCTGGATCCGGTGCCACGCAGGTAGCATCACTGGCAATAACTGTCTCGTCCAACCTGTCAGCGATAAAGAAGGGGCGATTCTCACTCACAACTCTGGGGATGCACAGATAATCCACATTGGGGTGAGAATTCCACCAGAATAGATGGGGTGTCATAGCAGCCTCTCGCGCATCTTTAGAGGAGCTATTAAGTCTAAAATCGCGAACCTTATTTATCCGCTCTTTCAGCAGGGACGATCTTTCGACATCACTGGGATCTAGATCGACGAGCCACAAACACCAGCGCTCTTTGGCGTTCAAAAGCTCTCGCGCACCAATGTACGGACGAACATACTTTGCGGCTATAGGATCCGCCATAAACTGCGGGTATTCAGTCGGAGTAATGATTAAACCGCCGCCATCTCGAGGAACATTCCCAAAAGCGGCAGGTGGCAGTTGTGGGTTAAGAGGTTTCGATCGAGACTGAACGAGCACATCAGGCCCATCCACAAGATAAGCGTTGACACCAACGCGAACAGGAATCTCCTGTGCTTCACCTCTTACGTGTTCATAGTCCCACAAGCGAGGCGTTAAACTGTCTGCCTTAGTGAACCCGACAATTACGCAGTGCACTGCTGCCTTACCGGGTGCTTCGGAGTCCCATTCGAAAGTTCGATGGGCAAACTTTATCTTCCATTCATGTGAATAGATTTCCCTAAATAACCGAGGCACTTGGTCGCCTTGAGTAATCGAGTTCGTGGTCACGAAAGCCCACTGTCCATCTCGTTCTTCGAGCAGTTCCAGGGCTTTAATGTGCCATGCGGTCACGTAGTCCAGTCGGCTGATGTCTTTGCGTTTCCACACAGCACGAAGTTGCGCGGCTTGTGCTGTGGTTCGACTGTCATGGCCCAAGAATGGTGGGTTCCCAAATACAAAAGTTTGCCCTGTAGATACAGGGAACGCTTCATTCCAGTTAATCTCGAGTGCGTCAGCGTGAAGGATGGTTGCGGTTATTCGAATAGGCAATCGATCAGGTGCTTCGCCTATCTTTGCGGCAAGGTGACGGTTGGCTTGGTGATCGACCAAAAACATTGCGGTTTCGGCAATTTTGGCAGGCCACCAGTTGAGTTCGATACCGTAGAACTTATCAATTGTCAGTAGCTGGTCGAATGAGATATCCAATGAGCCGGTGCCAGTTCCGGAACGTTTGCGTCGCTCCACGATAATGTCGGTTTCGATTTCGCGCAGTTTGGCATAAGCGATGTTGAGGAAGTTCCCGGCTCCACAGGCAGGATCAATGTAGATATTGGCGGCAAGTTCTTCTTGGAAGCGGCGCAAGTCAGCAACGGTGGTGGATTTGTTGGCGATGAGTCGATCTGCTCGGTCTCGGTACTCATCGAGGAATAGTGGACCGATGGTTTTGAGGATGTTGGTTTCTGAGGTGTAGTGTTCACCGTCGCTGCGTCGGGCTTCTTTGGACTTGACTAGCTGAAACATCGACCCAAAGATTGCCGGAGAGATAGAAGTCCATCGGAACCGGGAAGCATCAAGCAGGGCGTCTTTGAATTCGGGTGGGACGCTGTACCCGACTTGGGCGGTGCCGTCGAAGATCCCCCCGTTGACGTAGGGAAACCGGGCCTCTAGGTCTGGCAGGTTATTGCGGTATTTGCGTCGTCTGGTGGCTTCGTCGGTATTCAGAATCTCAAAGAGGCCATCTAGAGACGGCCCGATATTCTTGGAGTTCACGCTTTCGACCCAGCGGTAGAACAGGTCTTGTTCCCACAGCCCAGCATCGTCGCCATACATCAAAAACAGCAATCGCGTCATCAGGATCGAGGCGAGTTCGGTGGTGTCGTCTTCCTCGTCAGGATCAATGGGCGCATCCTCGCCTACCGCTTCATCGGCTTCATCCCCAGCAAGGGTGGTGAACAGACTAGCCATGAGACGTGCGGCCTCGATGGAAGCGTTTTCTTGTTCCCGTTTGGTCAGGGATTCGACCCCAGCAAAGAACAAGAGCTGTTCCAGATGGTCTGGGATCTGGTCAATCGTAAACTCAACGGTCCAGGATTCGTCGGAGTGACCTAGGCGGTCGAGTCGGAAGTCCTCGAAATTGGTGACCAGAATGAAGCGGGGCCATTCGTGGGTGCCGACGCTGCCACCATTAAGGTAGTCCAATACTTGGTCGTAGGCGCGATCCAATGGAACATCGAGGCTTTTGGCTTCCCCAATGACAACGCCTGACCAAAAGAAGTCAATGTAGCCTCGTCCACCGGTGGATGCCCGATTCGCGTTGCGTTCAAACACGTCTCGACGCTCCGCTGCAATATCGAAGCACTGCATCAGGTGGGACCAGAGTTGTTGTGCGTGACGTTGCTCTGTGCCGGATTCGGTCCCTTCAGCGCGCCACCCGTCGATGCGGTGTCGCCAGAAGGCTGACATTTCGGTGAGTTTGCGGTGGATTCGATCGCGGTCAAAAACTTCGGACACGTGCAGCTACCTATCAGTGAGGAACAACATACGGCTCTTAGCACTCTATCTATCATGTGTTTCAGTAGGTGTCAGCTGTCGTCTTATGACCAAAGTAGTCTTGATTGTGAGTATTACGTTGCTCGGTATTATTACCGTCTGCTTCGTCACGGTCAAAGGGGGTGCGCTATGAAAGCGCACCCCCTTCCACGATGGGCGCCAGCCGTAAAATACAGGGCTACTCCAATGCACCTACTGTCGCCCGTAACGCAGTCTGGGCACCATGTAGAAACGCACTGCCAGCATCTGAGACACCGTCCATTGCGTCTGCGAGCGCTTCGACCTGTTCGGCCAGCAAGTCGTACTCCATAGGCTCCCCAGCTAATTCACCTCCCGTAGCGGGGGTGTTCATGGGTCCAGTGCGTTCATGGGTGCCACACGCGGCCTGTGAGCCCTTATCGGCCTGTTGGTACGCTGTCATGGTGCCTCCTCTCCCTGGGCTTCAATGAGCCGTTGCAGTAGTAGCTCGCGGGCATCTTCAGTGGTGACGTGCTGACTACGGCCGTAACCGGCGCGGTCTAGGATGCTGTTGGCTGCGGATAACCGGTCTCGCGGTTCTTCGCCATGCTCCATGATGTGTGCCAGTGTCTCTATCGCGGGGTCTGCGAGCGCGGCTAGTCTCAACTGTGCAGCACGCTTGGCCTGTGGACTGGCACCACCATGCTTTCTGCAAACGCGCTGGCCGTTCATGGCGGGTGCGTTGCACGGTTCACCTGCGGAGGTGTGTGCTGAACAGGCGCGGGCACCTGCGGGGGTGTATCGGATCGTGGGTTGATCGGTCATGGTGTCTCCTTATGGTCGTAGCCTGTTGCGCTCGCGGCGGTTCAGGCGGGCTAGTATCACGGCACGTTTTAGGAGTGTCTGGGCTTCATAGACGCTCCAAAAGCGTTTGGGCTGAGCATTGGTGGTTCTGTCACGGCGGGTCATGCTGACACCTCGTGTCGTAGGCGCTGTGGAACGTGGATGAAGTACCCGCGGCTGTTTGGGGTGTGGACGTGACGTGGGATGCAGTCTGTTACCCGGTGTCCTGCGTCCGGTTCCAGTTCGGTGATGCCGTGGCGGTGCTGTGCTGGGCAATAGGGGCACTTGACTGTCACCACGTAAGCGCCGGGGTGAGTCCGGTTCGGTTCGAGGGCAACAGCAGTTGCGGTCAGGATAGTAGTCATGGTGTTTCCTTTGGTTGGTGTTCCGTTGCGCTCGCGGTCGGTAGGTTGCCCTGTTGCTCCCCTGTTATGCCGGGAATCTGGTCCGGTTGGACCGGCTTGTCCGGTTCGTCCGGTTGGTGTTGGGGTGACTGGACCTGGAATCTTTGCCAGGCTTCAGTGAATTGTGTGATGTAGTACCCGCGTCGGCGTTGGCCGGTGGTCTCCCGGTCGGAGTTGATCTTGTACCCTTGCATGAGCATTCGACCTAGCCCTTGAACCTTGAGTCCTCTGACTGATTCGATGCCCCAACGGGCGGGGAAATTGACGGCCAGCCGCTGCACAAGATCTTGCGATGCGATAAACGATTCCCCGTTCGGCCAGACTTCAGCGATGTCTTTGAGCAGATGCACTCGTAACGGTAAGTTTTGGACACCTTCAGCGCGTTCCATTTCCAATTCCTCAATGTCACGGTTAATAAGTTGGGTGACTCTGGTCGGCCAGTCACCACCGGCGGCATACGCGATACGGGCCAGCGGACGCCATTTCTCACGCATTCGACCGATGCACTTTTCTGGCAACTCTGGCCGGGCGCTACTGACTGAATCGCGGGCCGCTTCCATGGCTTCATCTAGCAGCACTTTGAGTTGATCGACTTCGGCTTCAAGATCTTCCCAATCTGAATCTTCCGTACGGCCTTCAAAGTCGGGCATAAGTAGAATCCGAATACACCGTGAGCGCGTGTCATCGGCCAGCGTTGGGTTATTCCCGGCCATTGCCACAGGCGCGTAGGTGCTCATTTCCCGGTCTGTCCAGTTACCGTCATTGTCCTTGACCAGTACCGGGCGCGATCCACCACGTTTATATCCGGTGTTGATGGTGGCAATGACGCCTTTCATCACCGGGTCTTTCGGGTCCAGTGACCGGTCTGCTTCATCTATCAAGATTGTTCTAATGCCACGGTCTAGGACTCTGGGCAATAGGGCTTCCGATGATATGGACGATGCCGACAAGGGTGAGCGTGTTAGGCGATCAAGGTGTTCTAACACGGTAGTTTTGCCAGCACCGGGCATGACCGAATCAATGAGCAGCCGGGGTGATGTGTAGGTTTCTTCGACCACGTACGTATGAGCTGCCCATAACGTGATGAGGTGTATATCTTCCGGGGTCGTGGCCAGAATGAACCGTCGTAACCATTGGTCCACTTCATCCAACACACCCCATAAGTAACCGGACGAATCGGACGAGCCGGTCGAACTGGACGAACTATCTGCCAAGTCGATGTGTTCCATGTCCAGCGGTGAGATGTAGTCAGTCATGGCGATCACCACCACGACGGTGAGCCCGGTAGTCATTCCAGAATCGTTGTGTGGACCGTTGCCGGGCGTTGTCAGCACCGTCCCAGCCGTCGAACATACGGGCGACTGATTCCTGTACGGCCGGGTGTGCTGGGCCTTGTTGTAAGCCCTCTTGCAAGCCCGTCCCGTATCCGATGGCATGGCCGTTGCTGAAGCCGTCGTTATAGGCGCGTTGTAGGTCCAAGACGGTGTATTCCTGATGGTTAGCCACGGGTATCACCACCAACGATGGTGACTTGACCAATCAACAGGTAAGCGTCTTTGCCGTCCATTCTGGCCCGGTCTACGTGACGTTGAGCAGCTGCCAGCCCAGCGTAAAAGCGGCGGCGGTAACGGGGCTCAGCACCGGGTGAATAGACTTCAGCTACAACGATGTATAACCCGTTGAGCATCTGGGCAAATACTTCACCACGGTCAACAGAATCAGCTATACTAGGGGTGTCATTGCTCCCGTTGGCGGTGGCGTAAGATTCTGAGATTCCCCCGGTTCCCCTGCCGGGGGTTTTTCTTTGCTCGCATGTCACAGGGCATCACCACCGTTGACGTGTTCAAAGGTGGCGGGGTTGACTTCTTCGGCCATGCCGTTGAGGTCGGCTGGATCAATGCGAATAGCGCGGGGGCCGAATTTATAGGCGCGTAGATGTCCGCGGGCTATCCAGCGGCGAATGGTGCTAGTTGATACACCGGCGGCTTCAGCAGATTGTGGGATGGTTTGCCAGGCGATATTGGCGTCCATGATTGAGCCCTCCAAAAGGGTTATCAATCACGAATTACCAATTCGTGTGGTGTTCTGGCGACCTACCGCGCGCGGGAATTAGTAGCTACTAGTCTAGCAGTAGTAGTTACGCATGTTCAAGGACGTTTCCGTCCGATTCGACTATAAGACGTACCAGGTGGTGACAACGGGGGCATGGTAGATCAACGGTGCCCGGTCTAATCTGCCGGGTGTCAGTCTCCCAACGGATGAAACGAAGTCCCGGCGGTTCAGTAAAGTTCCCAGTCTTTGCTTCAGCAAGTTGGGCTGCGGCTGACCGTCTGAGCTCTTGCAGTTCGGCGGGTGCAGGTTCCACAGTGCGACGTACCTTGTCAATGGTGGTCTCTTTTCGTGCTGGCCAGTTGCCCGGTGGCGGTGTGCCTGTTTCGATCCATTGATCTAGCCGTTCAAGGATCTGCTCGCCACGTTCTACGGCGGTGTGTTTGTGTTGAATTTCACCACCTACGGCGTAGATGGCCTGTTGCCCGTCCTGCATCACGAGCAGTCCACCAACTAGGCGGCGGTCCTTTGGGCAACGGTACTGAGCTAACCAACGGGGCTTCAATTTCCGGTCACGTATTTGTTCAGCTACCTCTTGATGGTTGCTTCGCGTCTCAGTGTTGCTGTCTACCGTGTTCATGCTGTGTCATTCCCCCTGGTGCATAGTGGTGGATAATTGCTCTGCGAGCGCGGCTAACCGGTGTCGCTCTGCGTGTTGGTATTGGGCTACGGCGGCGTCATCTGAGTGGCCCGCGTAGCGTTTCAGCTCAGCCAGGGTTGCCCCGGCCTGTCCGATACGGGTGAGCGCGGTGTGGCGTAGATCGTGAAATCTGAAGTCATCTAAGATGCGTTGCCGTTGCTCTGGTGGCGCGTCCACGTTGGCCTGTAAACGGTCACGGTTGAGCCCGTCTCGAGCTTTGATGAAATGAGCCCGTAACGTGTTTGGGTGATGGAAACTGTTAGCACCAGACCGGCGCGGGAATAGTAGCCCGTCATCGCCTGCAACGGCGTACCGTTCAAGGTGGTCAGTCACCATGGCCACGAGGTTGCCAGGCACGGGCACAGCGCGTAGCCCAGCCCGTGATTTGGGTGTCTCAGCACGTGGCCCGCTCCCCCGTGCTTGGACCTGTTCTTGAACGTCGATCCATAGCACACCGTTGGTGTCAGTTGTCAGGTGGCGGCGGCGTAGTGCCAGGATCTCACCTAATCGGAGTCCAGCCCAGCCCGCTAAATAGATTGCCAGGGCTTCACGGGCGGGCATCCTGTCAGCTAGTGCGGTGATTTCTTGGGGTGTGGCCACGATCTGTTCGCGGGTGTCATGGCGTTTGCGTGTTGCTCCGATGACTGTTGCCGGTGATTGTTTGATCCAGGGGGTGAAGTCTGCTGGTAGCCCGCTAACCTGGCCGGTGGCGTAGTTGAACAGGGCTCTGACGGTGCTGTAGACGTGACTGGATACCCCGTGACCATGCTCAGCATGTAGATCGTCGTACCAGGCGGTTATGTCGTCGCTGGTGACGTCCACGGCGGGTATCTCACCAAAGGCGGGTAGGAAATGCACGGTCAAGCGGCGAACGTAGGTGTAGATGGTGCCCTGTTTGGTGCCTAACCGGTGGTGCCATGCAGTCCACGCTTCGACCAGTTCGCGGATCGTGCGTGATTCAGTAACGGTGCGATACTGTTGCTGTTTTCTGCGCTCGCGGGCTTCAGCACGTCTCTGAGCCGGTGGGATAAAGATATTGCGAGCGATCTCTGACCGGGCAATATCGAGGGCGGCGCGGGCATCACCGATGGTCTTGAACGTGCCCAGGTGGTGATTTGCATAATTATGGTAGATGCGAGCGCGGTAAGTACCTGAGCCGGTCGGCTGGATTCCTTCAGGATATTTACGGCGCTTACTGCCTGCCACTGTGCATCACACCTACGCGAGTCATTATGGCTAATTCGTTTTTTGGCGTTTTTTGATTTGCCTAGCCATGAGCTAATCTCATGCTACACTATGGCTATTACTGCCTAGTCATGAACACTAGCTGTTTGATAGCAACCAGGCTCTGACAAGGGAAAAGCCCGTAAACTCAACGGTCTACGGGCTATCCAGTGGAGATGCCGGGAATTGAACCCGGGTCCGATGTGGCATTCGTAAGGCTTCTCCGTGCGCAGTCTGCTCGGAGTTTTATCGACCACAGTTGATCACAGACTAGCAACTGTTCGGTCTAGTCGGCTTTAGGTCTCTGTCACTTCCCCCGACAGGGGCGACAGACAGTGGCTATCTAAGCGACGCCAGGATCCAGGACGATAGCAATGCCTGGTCTGACGGACTCGTTCGCTGGATTAGTTAGGCAGCGAGAGCGAAGTCAGTGCGTTTAGAATCGGCACTTGATTGTTTGCAAAGGGCGTTTACGAGGTGACTTTGCGTCCTCGGCACGCTGACCTGACGGCAACTCACATCGTCGAAACCGATCATCCCCATATTCTGTTTTCTAACAGCACCTGGCTCAGCCAGGATCTTCTACTCTAACGTAGAGGCTCACTGCGTACAACTCAGTCGGGCAGGTATTTATTCCCGACCCCGTCAATGCATTAGAGGATCGACTTGCCCTGGCGGTTCGCTTCACGCATGGCGCGCTGAGCTTCACGTTTATCTTGCGCTTCACGCAATGCGTGACGTTTATCGAAGTCACGTTTACCTTCAGCAAGTGCTATTTCTACTTTTGCCTTGCCATCACGGAAGTACATGGACAGCGGCACAATCGTTGTGCCTGACGCATCGACCTCGCGCTGCAGCTTATTGAGTTCGCTGCGATGTAGCAATAATTTACGACGGCGCCGAGCCAAGTGGTTGGTCCATGTTCCGAAACCATACTCGGGGATAAACACGTTCTCCAGCCAGAGTTCATTGCCAGAAAACATGGCGAAACCCTCAACGATAGATGCGTGACCATCGCGTAGGGACTTCACTTCGGTGCCCATCAGCGCGATACCGGCCTCGTAGGTATCCTTGAGATTGTAGTTGTGACGCGCCTTGCGGTTGGTAGCGATAACAACCCGATCTGAGCGCGCAGGTTTGCTGCGACCAGATTTCTTGGACATACTCACTCCTTCCGCCTGACGGTTTCGTCCAACCTGCCATTATACAGGTTCTGTCAAAGCAACGCCCCCACCCATTCTGTTCGGGTGAGGGCGTTGTCGCTACTGTCAGGTTAGAGGTAATTCGCTGGGTTGCGAGGTTCCCCGTTGATCAGTGTTTCAAAGTGTAGGTGGCAACCGGTGGAGTTACCGGTGGTGCCCGTGTACCCAATAACTTGGCCCTGCGAGACTGACTGTCCCGGGCTCACGACGTACCTGGTCATATGGTGGTATTTAGTTGCCAGCAGACTGCCGTTGACTGATCCGTGATCAATCACCACACGGCGCCCTGAAGTCGACACCGCCCAGTCAGCGTTGATGACTTTTCCTGAGCGGGCAGCCTTGATCGGAAGGCCACAGCCGCCGCCGTAGTCTATACCGGTATGAACGTATCCCCCGCTGCCGCCATAGTCATAGGTACCGGCTGGTGTTGGACGCCAGCCGAAACCAGAGGTCTGGTAACTATTAATCGGTGCGACTAATCCCCACGAGCTCCCGGTATCTGCGACTACCTCACTGACACGCTCTTTTTGTTCTTCATATTCTTTGTCAGCGGTCTTGGCTTCACTACGAGCCTTCGTAGCACTTTCCTGCTGTTTCTGGGTCGCACTCTCACGTGCTGCACGCTCTTCCGCCTCACGTGCTTTCCGCTCGGCTTCTTCCGCTGCCTTTCGCTTGGCTTCGGCCTCGGCTACGGCTTCGTTGTGTTCTTTTTCGAGGCTGGAGATCTCGGATGACTGCTGGTTAACCTCTTCCTGCTGTTCTAAAATTTTCTCATTGACACTATCGGCTGCCGCACGATTTTCTTCAATGGCCGATTCGATCTTCGGGCGGTCTTTTTCAAGCTCTGCCGTCAACCGTTCGTTGGTTTTGATCATGCCGTTAAGCTCTTCTTTTGCTGCGTTCGCTTCATCACGGGCAGACCGTTCAGCTGCCAAAGCATCTTCTGCTTGTGATTTCAGTTCGCGAATCTCAGCTTCAACAGCTTCCATGCGCGCCTTGGAGTTGACGTCCTGCGCGTTTTCCTGAGAAACATCCGCAATCTGGTTGTCCTGGATGCGCAATGCTTGTTGGGCCATGCCCATGGCTTCAGGCAGCGACGAGTCTGAAACACCCAGAAGGAACGCTAGATCGTTGGTGCCGCCGGTCTTATACGCTTCGGCAGCGATTTGACCGACTTCTTCTTCGGCCATGTCCAACTTTTGTTCAGATGATTCAATTTCCGCCTGAATATCCGCAAGACGACCTTCGGCTTCAGCGACTCGGTTGTTCAGCGAGTTGACTTCTTCCTGAGCTGCAGTGACTCGTGCTTCGGCATCATCAACTGCTTGCTGAGCACCCGGCAGGTCGTCCTGAAGGTCATGAAGCTCAGTCACCTTCTTCGCGATATCTTCTTCAAGACCTTCTAGCGAAGCGTTCAAGTCGCCACGATCCGAATCCAAGCTATCTTTTTTGTCACCGAGATTAGACAGCGAATCGTCTAGTCGTTCACGCTCGTCCTTGGAATCACTCAGTTCACGCTCGAGCCGGTCGACTCGGTCCTGCCCGAAGGCAGGCACTACGGAAGTGACACCGAGCACGGCTACGATGCCTGCGGCAGCAACAGCATTTGATAACCGTCGTTGAATCATATTGGTCATGTCTCCTTCAGACACATGCATCGGTCAAGAATAATTTTAGAAACTACACTTTGAGGTAGCGCCGCAGCGTCAGCATTGAAGACGCCGCAGCAAGGATCAGGGCAATAACGAAGAGCAATGGAATTAGCCAGAGTGCTTCGGTCGATGAAATGAAACCGGTTTGTGGGTACTCACTTGCTAGCCAGTCCGCGATAAAGAACTTTGCAATTGCCCACGTCGCGATGGATGCCATGGCGGCACCCAGCATTGCCGCGACAACGCCTTCAGCTAAGAACGGCAACTGGATCATAGTCTTGGAAGCTCCCACCAGTCGCATGATTCCAGTTTCACGGCGCCGGGAGAACGCTGAAAGTCTAATGGTGGTGGCAATCAGCAGGATGGCAGTAATGAGCATGATGACAGCCAGCGCAATCGCAATAACCGAGGCAATATTCATCAACGAGAAGAGCGATTCGAGGAGTTCTCGTTGATCTGAGACGACTTCTACGCCCGGCATCCCTGAGAACATCTCATTGACGACTTCGTACTGTTCTGCGTTGACTAGGGACACTCGGAAGGACTCGGGCAGCTGGTCAGCAGTGACGCTCTCAGCCATATCCAAGTTGGCGTACTGGTCCTGAAACAGTTCAAGAGCCTGATCCTGGGATTCATGCTCGTAACTCTCCACATAGGCTGATGCCTGTTGGGATTCGAGCTGCGCCTCGATGGCTTCTCGTTGGCTATCAGTTACAGCTCCCCCTGCACAGCTGGCAGCAGTTGAGGTGTCATTACAGAGGAAGATGGCGACTTCGACGCGATCGTACCAATAGCCCTTCATCTGGTTGATCTGCATTTGCAGTAAGCCAGCGGAGCCAACAAAAGTGAGTGATATAAAGGTCACCAATACAACCGAGATGACCATGGAAAGATTTCGGCGAATACCAGAAAGCGTTTCCGAAACGATAAACGCAAACCGCACTAGTTCACCTCCGTCTTTCTCAGCCGTGATTGCAGCTGAGCAGTGGCGTCGGCGGGCTGGTATCCAGCTTCTGCTTCATCACGCATGACTTGGCCTTCATGCAATTCAACGACGCGACGACGCATCGTGTTGACGATTTCGTGATCGTGCGTGGCCATGACAACGGTTGTGCCGTTTTGGTGAATTTTGTCGAGAACTTCCATAATGCCCCAGGATGTTTCTGGGTCGAGGTTACCCGTGGGCTCATCCGCTAACAGAATGGCCGGGCTGTTGACAACAGCCCGGGCGATCGCCACACGCTGTTGTTCACCACCGGACAGTTCGTGGGGGAAACGATGGGCTTTGTCCTCGAGTCCAACAGTTTTGAGGACCTCTGGAATGGCTTGGTTGATGAGGCCGCGGCGTTTGCCCAGAACTTGCATAGCAAAAGCAACATTGGCAAACACGTTTTTATTAGGCAGGAGCCGAAAATCTTGGAATACAACGCCAAGGTCGCGGCGCAGGTGAGGGACTCGCCATGAGGACAGCCGAGCAACGTCTCGGCCAGAAACGTACACGGTTCCTGACGAAGCTTTCTCTTCACGTTGTACGAGACGAATAAATGTGGACTTACCTGACCCTGATGGACCAACTAAGAACACGAATTCGCCGCGCTCTATTTCAGTGGTCACACCGTCCAGGGCAGGACGCGAGGTCGTATCATAAACCTTCGTGACATCTTCGAATCGGATCATATTTTTTCCCTGACCGAATCGGCGTGCGACTCACCAGTGCCCGGTCATGTTGGGGAAGTAAAAGCACCAGCCCTTCAAGACTAATCACGGTTCGGTAACAACAGTGGGATCTTGGGCTGGTGCTGGTGGTGTGTTGAAAAATAATATTAAAGTTTAAGCAAGACGCATTCGCCCTGGCCACCGCCGCCGCACAGGGCGATAGCAGCTTTACCACCATCCCGACGCGCGAGCTCTTTGGCTGCCGTCAAGACGAGGCGTGCACCCGAGGCTCCGACTGGGTGACCTAACGCTACGGCTCCACCATAAATATTCGTTTTCTCCAACGGATAGTCCAGGTCTTGGAGCGACTGAACCACCACAGCCCCGAAGGCCTCATTGATCTCAATGAAGTCCAGCTCGCTAGTGTTCCAACCTGAACGCTTGGTGGCAGCTTTAATTGCCCGGGACGGCTGAGAATGTAGTTGGGAATCGTGCGGACCAGCAACTTGGCCATATCCCGCCACGGTAGCCAAAATATCATGCCCGTGATCCTCGGCGTATTGCCGCGAAACGACCACGAGTGCCGCCGCACCGTCAGATAGCTGCGACGAGTTGCCCGCGGTGACTGTGCCCTCCGACGCAAACGCCGGGCGAAGCTTACCTAAACTCTCGGCGGTGGTATTTTCCCTTACGCCTTCATCAGTATCGAAGATTACGGGTTCGCCACGACGTTGTGGAATCTCGAGGGGAAAAATTTCTTCCGCCCGTTTCTGGGCACCAGCTACCGCACGCTTATGCGATAGGGCAGCTACCTCATCCTGACTTTCACGGCCAAGACCAAACGAACCGTTTCCCTGCTCTGTCAGGACACCCATGGAAACCGCGCTGTCCTGATCGGTCAGGGCATCATGGTCTGTCGCGTCCAACATCGTGACCGGCCCGTATTTATGACCGGAACGCGAACCGGGGAGTAAATGTGGAGCGTTGGTCATGGATTCTTGTCCACCGGCAATCACTACGTCAGCGTCTCCCAGTGCAATCATGCGTGCAGCGTCAATGACCGCGGTGGCACCGGATAAACAGACCTTGTTGATGGTGATGCCATGGACGTCACGACCGATTCCGGCATGCAGGGCAGCCTGACGACCCGGGTTCTGGCCGGCTCCGGCCTGAATGACTTGACCCATGACGACAGTATCCACAGCTTCAGGTCCGATGCCGGCGTCAGTCATCGCGCCTCGAATGGCATGGGCTCCTAATTCAATGGCAGAATGTCCCGCAAGCGATCCAAGTAAACGTCCGAACGGTGTACGTGATCCACCGATAATCACGGCATCACGTGGTGAAGAGTTAGACAAAGTGACTCCTATGTTTGTGGCGTGGTGGTCACCACATTGTAACGCAAAGCAGGCCAAAACTAGTCACTTGTATAACTCTAGTTTTCCACCTTCAGTGAAAGACGATTAACTGAATTCAGCAGTGCTTCTTCGGTGTAGGAACGAGCTCGCTCGAAGCGAGACTCGTCGACGAGTTGGGTCCAGTCATATGTGTGCGTGACTTCAGTGACGGCGTCATTCACTGGCCGCAGTTCCCAACGAAAGAGATGGCCACGCGGAGCTTCTCCGGTGGGCGCTGGGTTCCAAGCAATGACGCGACCTTCGGTGAATTCCACTACGTAGTTAGTACGCGATTGACCGTTTGTCAGGTGCATGGTGAATACTTGATCCTCACCAGTGATGCGTTGGCCCTCTGGTGCTTCGGAAAGGTTGTCGTTGCCGTCCCATTCAGGCTGGCGTGCTGGGTCGGCGATGAGTTCAAAAATCTCCGCTGCGGGAGCGTTGATGGTTCGGGTGGCGTGTACGATGCGTTGTTCTGTCATAAGCACCAGTTTGTCACCAAGCCTGTACGTTGACCAGGTTTAACGGTTAATCGTGACGACCTTCGGCACGCCAGCGAATACCTGCGTCAATGAAATCATTGATCTCGCCGTTGAAGACTTTTTCCGGGTTGCCTTCTTCGTGGTGAGTCCGCAAATCTTTGACCATCTGGTACGGGTTAAGCACGTAGGAACGCATTTGGTCGCCCCACGAAGCTTTCACGTCTCCGGCAAGTTCCTTCTTTTTGGCTTCCTCTTCTTCTTTCCGAATTAACAGAAGTCGAGATTGCAATACTCGTAAGGCGGCCGCACGGTTTTGGATCTGTGATTTTTCGTTTTGCATGGACACCACAATGCCGGTGGGTATGTGCGTCATCCGAACCGCAGAGTCAGTGGTGTTTACGTGCTGACCGCCTGGACCCGAGGACCGGAAAACGTCAATCTTGAGCTCAGTCTCTGGGATCTCGATGGAATCATCGGACTCGATAAGCGGGACAACTTCGACTGCAGCAAAGGAGGTATGGCGACGTCCCTGGTTATCAAATGGTGAAATCCGTACGAGTCGGTGCGTACCGGCTTCAACTGAGAGCGTTCCGAAGGCATAGGGCGCGTTAATTTCAAAGGTCGCGGATTTCAGTCCGGCCTCTTCGGCATATGAGGTGTCCATGACTTTCGCCGAATAACCATTGTGCTCAGCCCAGCGCAGGTACATGCGCATCAACATCAGCGTGAAATCTGAGGCATCGACTCCCCCGGCTCCGGCCCGAATCGTAACGACCGCTTCTCGTTCGTCGTACTCACCACTGAGCAGAGTGACTGTTTCAAGCTGGTTTAGCGATTTCTTAATACTCTTGAGTTCTGCGATGGCCTCGGCATGTAGGTCAGCGTCGTCGGCTTCCTGGGCGAGTTCAACCGTAACGTCTAAGTCGTCGATCCGCGCATAGAGCGAAGTGAGCCGCCCTAGTTCAGTTTCTTTTCGGGACAGTGCCGATGTGATTTGCTGACCTTTGCTGGGATCGTCCCAGAGGTTGGGCGCGCTGGCCTCTTTCGAGAGCTCGGCGACGTCAGCGCGGATCTGTTCAATATCAGATACGGCCTCGATGGATTCGTATGTGTGTCGCAGCGCAGCGATTTCTGCGGAAAAGTCTATATCAGCCATGGGCTTTCAAGGATACGCGATCTAGAGTGCAGGTCATAAATTCGTGTCTCATGAGCTGAGCTGCAGGTGCCGGTAGCGGTTGATTGCACTGTGTATTTCTTGTCGACGTGGTAGAGCAAGATGTCCCGGGTGGCCGTGGTGTGGGGACAGTACCTCGAGCCCTTCATTCTCAACCTTGGCGAGTAACGCTGTAATGGCTTCCACCAGACTGACTTGGCCATCCAGCTGTTCGGCTATACGGTCCATGGCGAAGGCAATGGCAGCGGTTTGAGCCGGATCAATGAGCTGGGCTACCGCACTGAGTTCGACGCGTTCGCGGCCAAATTGTATGACCGACCTGCCGCGGGCAGTCGCGGGTTTCTTCTTTCCCTGCGCGGCCATTCCATCAGTACGGGGGATCCGCTGTGGCGCTTCGTGAGAGAAAACCGAAGCTAACCGTCGGGAATTGTCCGCCACGGGATGCTTTCCGGCAATGTCGTGAGCACGACTCGTCACGTCTACCGGCACGTATTCGTCCAATGCGATGACATGGTCGGCAACTTCGAAGAACGCACCAGAGCCTCCTGCAACCAACACCGTGGAGACACCCCGCTCGGTCAGCAACGGGCGCACCCTGTCAATGAAGGGTTTGATGGGTTCTTTTTCGGCAGCGACCAGCTGTTTCATTCGATCATCACGAATCATAAAGTTCGTCGCTGACGTGTCTTCGTCGATTAACAGGGCGGTCGCCCCCGCTTCCAGGGCTTCCACCAGATTTGCTGCTTGGGAGGTGGAGCCTGACGCATTCGTGGTGGAAAAACTTGTTGTATCTGCACCGGATGGCAACCCGGAAATATACGGTGAAATATCCACGCCTGTCACTGCCCGACCGTCCTCGGCACGAATATTGACGGCGTCTGCTCGAGTAATCACCCATTCTCGTCCATCACCAGAAATATGCGGATATACGCCACGGGAAAGCGCGCCCAGTAGCGTCGATTTTCCATGATATCCACCGCCAACAATCACCGTAACCCCTTCGTGGATACCCATCCCGGTGACGGTCCGACCGCTTGGTAGTTGGAAGCTGACACGCAGGGTTTCGGGCGCAAAAAACGGTACTGCTTCGTCGGCCAAAGGGGTATCCGAATCGCCTGAGCGTCGTGGCAGAATTGAACCGTCGCCTACAAAACCGACTAACCGATTCGCAGCTAACACACCGCGTAAATACTCTTGGTCCCGATACAGGCTGACATGGTCTGCGAGCGCTTGCGCGTTGAGGTGCTGAAATTTAAGCGAGTTCGCTACAATATGCGGGAGTTCTTCAGTTAGGATTTGTGCCGCCTGACGCCCCCGGATGCGTCGGCCTGCAGCTGGCAAGTCCACGGCGATGCGCGCTTCGACAGTGTTCTGGCCAATGACGACGCTGCTGCGTTGTAACACCTGTTGTCCAGGTGTTCCGATACTTACGGAGCTACCCTTGCGGATAGCTTGTGCGAATCTTCTTGTCAGAAAATCGCTAGTGGCCACCCTTCCGGCAGGGTCATCGATCAATTCGTTCGGCAAATCGACGACACCGCTCGGCAAGATGACACGCATCAGAGAGGCTGGAGCGTACGGATCAACCTGAACTTTGTCGACTGATAGCTGGAACTCATCCAGCCTGTGGATCCCGCGTATTTGACGGTAGGTTCCGTAGCCTTGGCCATCAATCTGGTACAGAGTGTCGCGTATACCCATGTAGCTCCGTGCTCTTGTTGAGTCGTTCTAGTTCCAGCGGGCGTAACCCGAGAGGTCGTTAGGTAGAGCATTCATAAATGAGATCTGCTCTCCCTCAGAAACCGCCTCTGTTACAGCGGACAGAACGGCGTGAGTGGCCGTCTGCGCTTGCTGCTCGTTCGAGTCCAATTGTTTCTGGACCCTTGCCAGGAATTCCTCTGCGTCGAATTCTTCGGGCTTCTCTTCCGGCTCCCTCAGGTATTCTCCGATACCGCTGGGAAGCTGGGCTGCGAGTTTCGCAGCCTCCCCGTCCGTGTGTCGGGTTGCTAGAACAGTTAGGACTGCTTCGATGGCTCCACGAGTGGCTTCTGCCGTGTCATACTTGCCACGTTGGCGAATCAGATCAGTCAGTTCGTCAGTATTCATACCTTGTCTCCTATTCTCAGCGCTTCAGTGCACTGTGGCGTTGTGCTGTTGTATGTGGTGTCGTGCGCAATTACCGCTGCGTCCCACCGGCGACGTCTTCACCCTCTGGTTCCTGTGGGACTGCGTCGACAACTTCGTCCATATTGCCGAATTCTTTTTCTGGCAGAGTTCGCAGTGCTTGGAGTGACTTCTGATCGGCTCCACGAGACTCTGCGTATTCAATCAAGGTGTCTTTTGTCGCGGGGAAATCCATACCCTGTAGCGCTTTGGATGCTCTCATATCATCGCGTGTCGTCATATACGCTCCTTTACTTCTTCAGTTCGTCTGGTGCTTCAAACCGCAGCACTGCTGCCACAGCATCTTCAACCTGGGTATTGAGGAGCCCCACTTGAGCATCCATCCTGACGCTGGCACCTAAGAGTTTCGCTTCATCGGTGGCCGAACGGTCGTGCTCAAACAACAGCGTTTCAACCGCTCCCATTTCTGCGGCACGAGCGACCCGGTCGGCGCCCTCTACTGCCTGATCATGCGCAGCGGCGTGTTCGTAACGTTCGGTCAGTTCTTGTGAGCGGTCGTTTGCAACGTCACTGGCGATCGAGCGCAGTTCTTCTGCCAGAGCTTCTTCGGCAGCGTCATCATCGGTGCCGCCGTTTTCAGCCTCCCGAGCCATATCGCGGAGTACGTCAGAGAGTTCATCGCGCAGTTCGTTGCGGCCCTGGACTTCACCGGCGAGGACCACGACATCGGGATGCCATTTCGCCGAGGTCTCGTCCAAATGTTCAGCAACCTCGCGTAGGTTCTGTTTGGTTGCTTCATCTGCACGTCGTTGAATCTGTTTGTGAGACAGTGCGCCTTCACGTGGTTTGTGAACCGAGGCATTGGCCGCCTCGGTCACATTGCGCTCTGTCTGTTCGTCCAGCTCGTGTTCTTCTGCTGCGACCACTCTGCGTATTGTCGCGCCCGTACGATCCGCAATCGCCACCAGCATGCGCACTGACCGAGCGCGCTCACGGGCAAATGCACCGAGTTCTGGCTCTTGAGTGAAATGTGCGGCATCTCCAGCTCCGATCGCTGCATCCCAATCTGCGTTAAGCAATACGCCAGAGGCATTCGCCACCAGAACGCGGCCATTATGTTGGACTTCGGTAATGTCCTCGACCATCACGGCCTTTTCTAACGCCGTAACCGTTTCCTCTCCGGCTCCGTCTTTCTCTAAGCGTGCGCTCAGATCGTCCCAGCGGAGTCGGACTTGGTGTTCTGCATCGGCGGCAGGGGCACGGCCTTCCAGGTAGACGGTCGCGAAGGGCCCGTCTTGGTCGTAAAGATTTCGAATTTCTGCTAGTTGCACAGCTACTCCTCAAAAAGATTCGTACGGTGCCATGAACTCTGGCACCACGTTGGTCTATCGGTTCGGGGGCCATTTTCGAGTTCGTTATATTAGGTGATATAGATTTTTCGCTTGAATATTGCCATTGGTTCGACCCTAACGATCGTCCGGCCTTCGTGACAACCGGCGATTCGCCGAACACTTTTCGGTGAGGTCTTGGCTGCCTGCGTCACTGGGTGGAGTCATCGAGTTGGGTTCGCGCTGTACCTTCTGCAATGACCGTCACACCATCAGGGATAACCCAATTGACGATCGGCGGGTGTGCGGTTGCAGTAAGCCGAACTTGGACCGTGGTTTCGCCAACCACACGAACAGAATCGACGGCGACGTTTGGGAAATGCTGCTCGGCTTCCAGTGTCTGAAGATGCTCGCGAACTTGTTGGGAGGCTGACGCATCCGTGATGGTGACCGAGAGTTCTTCTGGGTCAACAATCGTAAATGCTGTCGCGGCACTTTGAGCTGCAGAGTCAGCCAGCGACAAGAGTTTCCGGTGTTGCAAATTGACAGCCATAATTGCGGTGATGGTCAAGGCGAACAACAGAATGACCACGGTGACTCCGATAACAAAGACCGATGTTTGGCCTTCGTCGTCACCTGTATGTTTGCTCATTCGAATTCTCCGATGACGTGGTAGCCCGTGGCGTCCATAGTAGCAATACGGGTTTGGTTGCCTAAAAATGTAGGGATCAGAGGTAACGGCACATCAATGGACACGTGCACTGTGATCTGCGTGCCTGGGGTGCTGCATGGAGTATTGCTGCAGTAAATAGTGGTGTCGGTGGTGGACGGGTCAAGTTGATAATTTTTTGCGGTGAGGTGCACAGTGTCGATCGCTCTGGGTTCGGCTTGGGTGTCGCTGGTGGTGTAGGCGATGGTTTTCGCTGCTTGGTCTGATGCTGCGACGGCGGCATAGCCTGCCGCTTGCAGTTGTGAGATCGTGACCAGCAGATAAATAGCCGGGATGAGCAGGATGATCGACAGCGCGATGAATTCCACGGTGGCTGATCCGCTGTCGTTAGGGTGTGAGGTCATAGGCTTGGGCGGTTGCGGACAGTGGCACGGGACCGGTCATAAAACCAAAGATCGGCAGTTGGTGATCAATCGTGACCGTGATGAGCTCTCCGTTAGCGTCACGGTTGATGCTCACACTGGCGGTATCGGCGTGTGGAATGGAATTGGAGAGTAGGGCCGTGGACCGATGTTGGCCATCGGCCAGGTTGCGGTCGGCAAGCGCTGCAAGTCTGGCGCCGGCCGATGCGGCGTCGATCATAGTGTTTCGAGTGTGGATGATGACGCCGAGCTGCAAGATGGTTGCGCAGAGCACGGTGATGAGTGCAATAATCATCGCGGATTCCGCGACAATTGACCCCGACTCGGTTTTCAATGACATTTAGGAACCGGAAACGCGGGCGATCGCTTCTTCAAAAAGACCGTTGAGTGCTGGACCGGCTATCGCTAAGAGGCCGGCAACCAATATGGCGGTCATCAATGTGATCATGACCCAGCCTGGGACATCCCCACGATCGTCGGCAAGTTTGTCAGTCGCGAGACGTGTGAAGATGAGGTGCAAGAGCTGCATGGGCGTGCCTTTCAAGGTTAGAGTCCGATGTTGAGTAATGAGAGTCCTGGAAATACTGCAAAAATAACGGTTAACGGCATGACACCGAAAATGAGGGGCACCAGCATCCCAATTTCTTTTTTCCCCGCAACTTCGAGTAACTCACGTTTGGTGAGTTCCCTGACGTCGGTAGCTTGGGCATGGAGCACGGTGGCGAGCGGCGTGCCACGTTCATGAGCGACCGTTAGCCCGGTGATAAAGCGTTCTACGGGGTTCAGTTTCAGCCGGTCCGAACATGCTTGCAGTGCCATCACAAGGGTGTCACCCGAACGGATGTCGGCTAGTACAAGGTTGAATTCGTAGGCGAGTTCACCTCTAGCCGTGTTCGCAACCCGCTCTAATGCACCACGAGCGGAGTCCCCCGCGGCGACTGAGAGCGCGAGCAGTTCAGCGATGGTGGGAAATTCCGCCAAGATCTTCGTTCGTCGTCTATTGATCTGACCGGTGAGGAGGTTGTCACGAGCAAAAAACGCAACGGTGCTAGCTGAGATAACAACGATGAGGCCAACAACTGGGTGCAGCGTGTGATTTACTGCCGCCCAAATGCAACCCACGGTCGCCAGCGCTGCTGCGGCCACTGCCATAATCAGCTGTTGTGCCCGATAATCTGCGACATTGAGCCTCGAACCGGCCTGTGCCAACCGCGAAGTAAGCTGGGTATTGCCGAGATTGAGTTTGTTCAGTTGGTCCACTCCCGCTTGGATGATCGGTGCGGTGATCGTGGACAGTGTGCCCAGCGTGGTCAACGACTGGAGTTCCGTAGGCCCGCTGGCAGTATGGCCTCGCATTTGGGGAGCAATCCGCTCGGCCAAAGTCGGTCTATTGAACCGGAAGGCCGCCGTCGTAAGTAGCGTTAGACCGATGCCACCGGCGATAGCGAGTCCTACCGCAAGCCAGAGTGTTGCGGTCACAGCACCCTCCGCTCTGCTGGAAGTGCTCCAATGCGCAGCATGAGACGGTAACAGATCACCGAAACGGCAATCCCACCGAGGAGCACAAACAGACCGGCCACCGACTGGTAAGCAGCGGCGGCGTCGGGTTGGGTTGCAAGCAAGAGCAGGATGGCCCAGGGTGCGACGACTGCCAGGCGTGCTCCGTTAACCGTCCAAGATTGACGTGCTTCAAGTTCAGCACGCGTGCGGGCATCATCACGGAGAAAATCCGAGAGGGTCTGCAGGAGTCGACCAATGTCGGCCCCGCCAACTTCACGAGTCACTTTGAGTGCCGCAATTAGTCGGTCTGCCGTTGGATCGGCCAAGGTATCTTTCAACCGGTTGAGCGCATCGTCGAAGCGCGCACCCGATCGATAATCCCTGGCAAAACTGGCGAATGCGTCGCGTAACTCAACTGGTCCCCGATCAGCCAGTTGCGTCAATGCCTCTGGCAACGTGAGTCCTGCGCGAACTGCCGAGCGGAGATTGTCGATGGCGTCCGGCCAGATTTCTCGCAGTGCTGTTTGTCGACGGTTTGCCTGCCAAGATAATGCCGCCCACGGGACTGCCGCCGCAAAGAGGCCAAAGCAGACGCCAATTGGTACGGCACCGGTTAGCGCCGTCAGGCTAATGAACACAACGAAAGCCAATACCAATGACAGCGTCACTACACCGGGCACAGTGATACGAGCGATGCCACTGCGCGCGATCAGCTGTTGTGCTTTTGACGGTGCAGACGGGGCGGGTTTTTCTGTTCTGGGCCAGAATGACCACCAGATCGACAACAACCCTGCACCGAGTGCCAGGCCCAGAATCACACTCATGCAAAGCCACCAACCACAGCACGGATGTCTACGCCGGCTGCGGTAAATTTTGGGTGTTCCATCAGACCGGTCGGGTTGAGCGTAAGCTGGTTGTCCACCATCCGGAATACGGACGCTGATTCTATAATGCCACCTTCAACGCGTTGTCCAACCGATAGAATTTCAGTAATCTGCCGCTGGCCATTCTCCCTGCGAGCGCAGTGAACCACCAGGTCGAAACAGCTTGCGACCGTTGGAGTGACGAAGTCCCGGCTGATATTTTCTCCGGCCAACAGCGGCAGGGTACAAATTTTACTCAGCGCGTCATGTGCTGAGTTGGCGTGGACGCTACACATCCCAGCCAAGCCGGCGTTTAAGGCGACGAGCATGTCGAGGGCTTCTGCTTCGCGCACCTCTCCCACAATGATTCGATCCGGTCGCATACGCAGTGCTTCTTTGACGAGACGGCGCAGGGAGATTTCGCCTATGCCTTCGAGGTTGGGTTGACGACATTGCATGTTGATCACGTCGCGCTGCGGTATTTGCAATTCGAATATTTCTTCAACGGTGATGACCCGTTCGCGGGCTCCGATCGATGCTGCCAGGCAATTGAGCATCGTTGTTTTCCCGGCCTGGGTTGCACCTGAAACCAATACGTTGAGGCCTGCACTCACCGCGGCATCGAGGAAAGCTGCTGCCTGTGAGGTCATGCTTCCTTTGCGTACCAAATCCGTGAGTTTATGTGCTCTGACCACAAATTTTCGAATATTCACGGCCCAGTGCTGAGCGGTGATATCTGGAATGACCACGTGTAAACGTGAACCATCGGGTAACGCCGCATCGACGAATGGCGTGGACAGATCGAGCCGACGTCCGCTGCTCTTGAGCATTTTCTCCACGAGATCGGCAACTTGTTGTGAAGAGAGCGAGATGTTGGTCAACTCGGTGATGCCGTTGCGTGCGCAGAAGATTTGCGAGGGATTATTGATCCATATCTCTTCAACCTCTGGGTCATCTAGCAGAGGCTGGAGAGGTCCAAACCCCGCAACGGCGTCGAAAACCGCCTGTTGGGTGGTGACGACGTCGTCAAGCATTGGCAGCGCGGCATGCATGCTCCGAGCGTCATAATCAGAGGTTGCGGTTGCTACGAGTTCTCGTACTGCCTCGGGCTGACCGGTTGGGTCAAGGCCGCGAGAACGGATGAGTTCGCGGACTTCTAACTCCAACAATTGCTGCGCTTCCATCATGCTCCAAAATCAAGTGCACACCCTGAGGTTTTTGTGACAAGGTTCACCTTATTATTTTATGCGTCGGTTGCAAGACCTGATCAACGCTTTGTGGGTAAGTTGACTGGCGCTGTCAGTTATCCACAGTTACTTCAACACACTTTCGCATGACCAGTGACCGGGGCATGATGGGTGGCCCCTCGAGTTTGAAAGGATACCCATGCTGTTGCAAATCTTCGGGCTCCTCCACCAACCAACGTGGTGGCATCTCAACCGCATCCCAGTCCAGGGTGGAACCGCACTTGCAGAGATCCTTGCAGCGAACCTGACACACACCCAAGATTTGGAGTTTTATAGCGACGGCGCCCCGTTGACTTCACTTGATGCTAACGCTCTGATTCAACGCTGGGCGGACAGCGTTGGCCAGCTGGTCGCAAAACCTGCCGGATCTGTCCCCCGGTACCAACCAGCTCCACAACTAGCCTTGGTCGCAACCGCGGGCCCCGACTCCGGCAGGATTTTTCCGCTGTCCCGCCGTCGGCTTTCTGTGGGTCGCAGTGGCTCCAGAGCCCAAGTGCGCGACCCATGGTTATCCGCACACGAATTCGACATACGGCTCTCTTCAAATGGCACGGTGGTCACTCCGGTCGACCAACCCGAATTCCTCTGGGAATCGGGGGAACCCTACGCCGCAGGAGCCACCCGCTTTACTTTGCACCGGGGTGACGGCCAACCTCTCATGACTCCCAAGCCACCCGGAATATTTGCAATCCAACCTGGCCAACCACCGTCTCCCCCAAATGTTGTGCTACAGGTTATTGGGGCCGCTGCACCATTGCTGATCGGTATCGTGCTGATGGTCGTGACTGGCATGTGGTATTTTCTCTTATTCTCCGGAATATCCGTCATTATTGCCGCGGTGATGATCACGCAATACCGGCGTGCACGCAAACAGTTTGTCCACCAAATTCGTCTCGCATTGGAGTCTGCTGCCAACGACATACGGCGCTGCGTCTACGCTCCACACCAGATTTCTCAGGCACTGCGCGCTTCGGAAAACGATCCACTGAGTCTTACAGGGCCCCAACCCGAACATCCTGTGCTCTACTTGGGAACTGGACTTCGCAAAGCAACTTTGGACCAGATGCAGCAGACTCAACGGTGGGATGACCATCTCACCGGTACGGTACCCATCGTTGTAACGTTGCAACCCGGGCATCGCATCTTTGTGGTTGGCGACCCCGCAAGTTTGCGGCCGGTTAAAAATTGGTGCGTTGCTCAGTTACTTCGCCATGCGAAAGCAACCGATGGCGGTCTCATGCTTGACCGGCGCCAATATGCCGGTGCTCCACAGGTGCTGGTTGACGATGACGTCGACACCACTTCCGCGCTCCCCCAGCTCATCTTCACTGCCCAAAGCCGTGGGTTACCTGATGAAAACACAACGATCGTCGACCTGACCGCGCACGCGGTGGAAGGCGCCATGACAGTGACCGCATTGGAAACCTTGGGCATCAGCACACCAACCCTGCAACGCTTCAGCCAAGAGATTGGCCTGCACCAACCCGATGACTCCTTGAGTTTGCAGCACCTAGCGCTGTCACCCACCACCATGCAAGGTTGTGCCGCCGACGAGCTGACCACCGTAGTCGGGACCGGAACACTGGGACTTGCCGTCGACATTGTGGCAGACGGACCCCACCTCTTGATTACCGGCACTACCGGGTCTGGTAAATCAGAACTACTGCTCACCGTGTTGGTTGGAATGGTCGAACGCTACCCGCCAACTGAGGTCAGCATGATTCTGTTGGATTTCAAAGGCGGTTCATCTTTCAACGTGCTGGAGCCATTGCCGCACACCATGAGTGTCGAGACGAACCACGTAGCAGAGTCGTCGTTTCGTTCACTGGATGCAATTGCCGCAGAACTACATCGTAGAGAACGCCTCTTCGCGAAATACCAAGTCCCGGATTACGTATCGTTTCGGCGCTCACATCCCACTGCAGTTTTGCCGCGTCTCGTCGTGGCCATTGATGAGTTGCGGGTACTGGTCGATGACAATGACGATGCTGCAAACGCGTTGGCACGCTTAGCAGCTACCGGTAGGTCGTTGGGTTTTCATCTGATCATCGCCACACAGCGTACCCAGGGTGCTGTGAGCGCGGATATTCGTGCCAATATCGGGGCAATCATGAGTCTGCGCACGGCTACCGAACATGACTCATGGGAAATATTGGGCACCGGGGATGCCTTTGGCATCTCACCAGCTACCCCCGGCCGAGCGTATTACAAAACCGGTGCAGGACAACCTCAACTTTTTCAAACGGCCCGCTACTTACTCGACGACGAGCCGGTCGAGTTGATACCCCACAGCGACAGAGTCAGTGAGCAACTCAACCTGACAACCAATTGGGACGCTCTCATCCAAGAGCTTTGCCACCGTGCCATACACCTACCGGTTGCGGACCCGGTGATTTTGCCGGCTCTTCCAAAAGATGTCCGGAGTGCTGCCCTTGCCACACAACATCAGCTCGCTCCGCCGAATGAGGTCATTGGGCTCGTTGATGATCCGGCAAACTGTAGCCAATATCCACTGACACTGGGGCCTAAGTCAGCTCGCGATGACGTCGCTGTCCTATCGAATTCAGTTGCTTGGGTAGGTACCGCCGACAGCGGTGTCGAAACGACTCTGGCAACGGTTTGCCAACATGTGCAGCAGCGTCCTGAACGCAAATTTTTTCTGGACGGCGGTCGGCTCATGCGCAGTGAGAACAGTTGGGATACTTACCTGCACGTATCTGATGCTGCCCCGGACGCGCTGCAAGAAATGGTACAGCACTTGACAGTGTTGTTGACTGAGGAACAACATACCACCGTTGTCATCACTGATTGGGGCAGTTGGGCTACTCAAATGGTCACTGGACATTTCCAAGGCTTCGAAGATCTCTTGATCCAGCTGTTGCGTCAACACGCTTCCGTACTGAGGCTCTATGTTTTTGGTGCCCGGGAGCTGGCCGGTGGGCGGCTGATCGCGATGATTCCTGATCGCTTATACCTGCCGATGAACTCATCATCGGAACATAGAATGATCTGGCCAAAACTCGTTTCGGTTCCGGCAATCAAGGCTCGCGCGGTTTTAGTGACCGCCGAACACGCAACCGGAGGCTTAGCTGTACAGCTAAGTTAGGATGCACGACGACGCTGTGCCATTGCCGAAGAATAGAGACAAATGGTCGCAGCGGTAGATACATTCAGCGATTCAGCCAGACCATAGAGTGGCACGGCAACACGATGATCGGCAAGGGCCACCTCTTCGGCGTTCAGTCCGCGTGCCTCATTGCCGAAGAGCCAGGCGGTTGGCTTGCTGAGTACAGTGACATCCGTTTGGTCCAGTACCACGTCGCCGTACCCATCGGCAGCAAAAACCTGGCCGGGAAAATCAGTGACGAATGTGGTCAAATCAACGTTGGTATAGACAGGTAAATGGAAGATCGAGCCCGCCGTAGACCGCACAGTTTTGGGATTGAAGATGTCAACGGTTTGTGACGTGGCAATGACGTAGTCGGCCCCGGCTGCATCTGCTGTTCGAATGATCGTGCCCGCGTTGCCTGGATCCTGAATACGCACCAGTCCACCAACGAGTTGGGCGTCATTCCGTGGTGCTGGTTGTGCTGTGGGTTGGTGGACAACGGCGATGATGTTCTGATGCACCACAGCATCCGACATGGCCTGCAGTACTGGATCAGTGGTTTGGGCAACAAAAACGCTGTCTGATAGCTGTCCGATAAGTTCAGCGAGTTCCGGATTCGAGTCGGCTAGCTGTTCCGTGTAGTAGACCGCGGCGAGAGTCTGATCTGGTGGCCACAGTTGTGCCGCTGCCTCGGAAAGTTCGAGCAAGCCGAGATGGGCTCGGATGGCTTCGGCCGCTGATTGCGGTCCTTCTGCCAAAAATTGTTTGCGTCGATTTCGGACAGCAGAACGCCCCGCCAATTGGGCTACCCGTTTAACGCGTTCGGCGTTCGGGTTATCCATCCAATTGACGGGGCGATGATGCATGTTTGCTCGGTCGCTAGATACTATTTGGCGGCTGGAGCGTTGACGTCGGCTGGCAGTGCTGCCTTAGCCATCTTGACCAGAGCAGAGAATGTTTCCGCGTCAGAGACTGCGATTTCAGCAAGCATACGGCGATCCAATTCGATTTCAGCCAGTTTCAGACCCTGGATGAAACGGTTGTAGGTCATGCCGTTGGCACGTGCCGCAGCGTTGATACGGGTGATCCACAGACGGCGGAAATCACCTTTACGCTTGCGGCGGTGCTGGTAGTTGTATACGTACGAGTGCAGTAGCTGCTCGTGCGCCTTACGGTACAGACGTGAGCGCTGGCCGCGGTAACCCTTGGCGCGCTCCATGATTGTGCGACGCTTCTTTTTTGCGTTAATCGAACGTTTGACACGTGCCATGCGTTCTACTCCTTCGTGTGTTCTCCCGTAACGGGAGGAAAGCTGTTGGTTTGCTACCTAAATAACGGTTTACTAGATACCGAGCATGCGGCGGATACGCGCTACATCGCTCTTCGCCAGTGGTACGTCTGGCTTGAGGCGACGCTTGTAGCTCGATGGTTTGTGCTCCAGGTAGTGGCGGCGATTCGCACGTTCGCGCATCAGCTTTCCTGACCCGGTGACGCGGAAGCGCTTACGGGCACCATTATGAGTTTTCATTTTCGGCATTGTGGCCGCTCCTTCTTTTCGTTCGCTGGCTTCCGCTTGAAACCAGTATCAGCCTTATACATAAGGCCTTGTATCCCAACACCGGCAGCGGCGCGGGTAAATTTATGACCGATCGAACAGTCTAGGCTACTGCGTCTGGTTTTGGACCATCATCAGATGGCTTAGCAGCCTGCTGCTTCAGTTCTTCCGGCATTGCATCGGCGATCGAGTTTTTCGGCTCGGCCTGCTCTGCTTGTTGATGACGTTCGCGACGTGCTTCAGCTGCGGCGCGGTCACGGCGTGAACCGCCACCTTCACGTGGCTTATGCGCTCCGCCTTTACCTTTTGGAGCTTGTGCTCCACGATGTGGGCCAACGACCATAACCATGTTTCGACCGTCTTGACGTGGCCTGGATTCAACCTCGCCAAATTCTGCAACATCTTCAGCAAAGTCTTCCAAGAGATGCACACCGAATTCCGGACGCTGCTGTTCACGGCCGCGGAATTGGATCATTGCTTTGACTTTGTCACCAGCCTTCAAGAACTTCTGTGCTTGTCCTACTTTGGTCTGGTAGTCGTGGTCTTCAATCTTCAGGCGGAAGCGAACTTCCTTCAGCTGTGTAGTTGCCTGGTTTCGGCGGGACTGACGGGCCTTAACGGCGGCCTCGTACCTGTATTTACCGAAGTCCATCAATTTTGCAACGGGTGGTTTGGCTTTTGGTGCTACTTCCACCAGGTCTAATTCAGATTCAACGGCCAGCCGCAACGCATCCTCGATGCGCACGATTCCGACCTGTTCGCCCTCGGGGCCAACTAACCGGACCTCGGGCACGCGAATGCGTTCGTTTACTCTTGGCTGCTCGCTAATGAGATATCTCCTTGCATTGAGTGGTGTTGGTAGTCGCCAACTCCCAATGGCAGACCGCCACAGCAAGACATAAAAAATGCCTCCCTGTGAAGACAGTGGAGGCTCAGACTTACACAAACAGTGTTTGTTGCAGTTCCTCAAATGCGGCTTGGAAAAGCTAGCATTTGGCTTACCCGATAACTAGATTCAGAATCCGTCGGCAGGTGGGAGGTGCCCTCCACTTGTCATACTTCAAGTTAGTTTAGCAGTCATCTACGCCGAAAACAATTTAGGCAGGGCTATTTCAAAGTCGGGTGAGTTCTAGGGCGAGTTCTGGGTGGCGTCCGT
>NZ_JAKDKW010000023.1 GCF_030453185.1 Yaniella sp.
CGACTCATCGATACCAGCGCCGGCCAGGTGTTGATCGACGACGTCGACGTCACCGACTACAGCCGAGCCGCACTGTCCAAGATCGTGGGGATGGTGCCACAAAAGGCGTACCTGTTCTCGGGCACGGTGGCCTCCAATGTGCGCTTCGGTGCCCCGGATGCCACTGACGACGACGTCTGGCACGCGCTGGAAACCGCCCAAGCCCACGACTTTGTGACCGCTCGCCAAACGCACAATGCCACCGGTCTGGCCTCGGCAATCGCGCAGGGCGGTACCGATGTTTCGGGTGGGCAGCGCCAACGTCTGGCCATCGGTCGCGCGCTGGCAGCCAAACCGAAGATCTATCTGTTCGACGACTCGTTTTCGGCTCTGGATGCCACCACCGATGCGGCCTTACGTGATGCCTTGGCCGAGCAACTGACCGAGGTGACCATCTTGATCGTGGCCCAACGCGTGGCCACCATCCAAAATGCCGACCACATTTTGGTTCTGGAACACGGCCGCATTGTCGACGCCGGAACGCACGAGCAATTGGTGGAATCCAGTACCGTGTACCAACAAATCGTTGCATCGCAGGTGGGCCATGTCTGATACTTCTCCCGAAGACGTCGAGCTCGCCGAGGGCACTGATCCGGGCCGCACGGCCAAAGCATTCTGGCCTTCCGCGCTGCGCTTGCTGAGAGTCTTTGCGCCCTATAAGCTCCAGTTGATCACCGCCGTCATCTTGAGCATCGTCTCGGTGGTGCTGCAGGTGTGGGCGCCGCTGATCCTCGGCGAAGCCGTCAACGTACTCTTCCACTCAGACGGCATCGATTTCGCACGCCTGGGCGAACTCATCACCCGGGTGCTGGCCATGTACGTGGTCGCCATGGCGCTGATGTGGCTGCAGGGGCGCATCCTGGTTATTATTGGCGTGCGCATTACCTACCTGCTGCGCCAGGATGTGGAACGCAAAATTCACCGGGTGCCAAGCAACTGGTTTGACAGCACCCAGCGCGGCGATCTGCTGTCGCGTACCACCAACGACGTCGACAACATTCAAAACGCGCTGCAACAAACCGTCTCATCGCTGCTCAACGGGCTGCTGACGATCATCGGCATCACTATCATGATGTTTGCGATCTCCTGGCGGCTGGCGCTGATCGCCCTGATCGCGGTGCCGATTGCTGCCGTCGTCGTGGGGGTTATCGGCAAACGCGCCCAGAAACTGTTCTCCGCCCAGTGGGCTAATACTGGCAGGCTCAATGGGCACGTTGAAGAAGCCTTCACCGGCCACGACGTGGTCACCCTTTTCAACCGCCAAGAAGCGATGAACGAAGAATTCGCGGCACGCAATGACGCCGTGTACCAGGCCAGCTATAAGGCACAGTTCATTTCGGGCATGATCCACCCGATTATGCAGTGGGTAACCTACCTGGGCTACGTGGGGATCGCAGTTGTGGGCGCGCTCCAGGTCGCAGCCGGTGCCCTAGCACTGGGTTCGGTGACCGCATTTATTCAGTACTCGCGCGAATTCAACCAACCACTGGGACAACTGGCTGGTCTAGCAAATATGATCATTTCGGCCGTGGCTTCGGCCGAGCGCGTGTTCGAATTCCTCGACGCCGAAGAAGAAGACGATACCGAGGGTGAACTGGCCGAAGTTGCCGGCGCCGTAGAATTTCAGAACGTGGCCTTCGGCTACGGCGAGACCCCGCTGATCACTAACCTGAATTTGCGCGTCGAGCCCGGTCAACTGGTGGCTATTGTGGGGCCCACCGGTGCGGGCAAAACAACCCTGATCAATTTGTTGATGCGTTTTTACGACGTCGATGCTGGCAGAATCCTGCTCGACGGCACCGATATTTCCACGGTCTCCCGCGCTGAACTGCGTCAACCGATCGGCATGGTGTTGCAGGACGCCGTGTTGTTCTCGGGTTCAATCAAGCACAACATCGCCTACGGTAGGCCAGAGGCCACCGACGAGCAGATTATCGCTGCGGCACAGGCCGCTCGTGCCGATCACTTCATCAACCAGCTTCCCGATGGCTACGGCACCGAAATCAGCTTAGACGCGGACGCGATCTCGGCGGGGGAACGCCAGCTGCTGACCATCGCCCGGGCCTTCTTATCTGACCCGCGCCTGCTGATTTTGGACGAAGCGACGTCCTCGGTGGATACCAGGACCGAGGCATTGATTCAGGAAGCCCTGGCGAAACTGCAACAGGGGCGCACTTCCTTCGTTATCGCACACCGGTTGTCGACCATTCGCGCGGCCGATGTGATTGTGGTCATGGATCACGGCGATGTGGTGGAACAGGGGACACATGCGCAATTACTGCAAGCCGGTGGAATGTACCATGACTTATACACTGCCCAAACCCAGCACGACCTCGAAGGAGGCCGGTGAGTAGCTACCCGACAGGATGGCCAGGCCAGCACCCCAACAGCGGTTGGCCGCAACCACAACGGCGCGGCAAGGCCTCGCACGCCGCCGAGAAAACCGCATCGAATCCCGGTAAGTTTCACTGGGGCGATCTCTTTGCTCTCATCGTCTACATTGGCGGGTTCGTCCTGGGAGCAATGCTGTTGGTGTTCTCCATCCCGGGCGTCACCGAATTTGGTGCACAGGCCTACGGCCACGACCCAATGTCCTTTGACGAGGTGCTGAGCCAGAACCCGATGCCCGGCTGGTTCTTGATGTACTCCAATGTGGTGCTCTATGGAATCACCGGGATCATCATGCTGGCAGTTTCGTGGCGGCCCTTTGTGCAATCCTTCCGCTGGTTTGCCAGCTGGTGGTGGGTCAAAGTGTTATTGCTGCCGGTCATTTGGTTGGCCACCTTGATGCTGACCTCATTGTTCATGGTACTTTCCGGGCAAGACCCCGATGTATCAGCGAATCAAGAGGCCGTAGAGCAAGCCGCCGGTGAATCTTCGCTCATCATCTCGATTCTGGTCATGGGTCTGCTCGGACCATTCGTCGAGGAGTACATCTTCCGTCACCTGCTGATCGGGAAACTCTCGCGTTGGATCCCCACCTGGGTGACAGCACCGGTCTCAATCATCGCGTTTACCCTGCTGCACTTCATCGGCGATACCAATATGTCGATCGCTTCGGTCCTGCCGTATGTCTCGATGGCCATTGCTTTCACCGCCGTGTATCTGTTGTCCAAGAAATCTTTTGCCTACGCATGGCTCTCGCACGCCTTCAACAACGTGGTTTCCGTGGTGCTGCTGCATGTGACCACTATGGAAACGGCACTGCTGACGTTCTAGAGCCATCATGTCCACCTCCTCACGGTCGATGACCCGCCAGATCCTGTCGCTGGCGGTGCCGGCATTTGGCGCGCTGATCGCCGAACCGCTCTTCCTGCTGGCCGATACTGCCATGATCGGTCGGCTCGGCGCGCCAGAGCTCGCGGGCGTTGGCCTGGCCGCAGCGATCGTCCAAACTGTCACCGGTCTGCTGATCTTCCTGGCCTACTCGACCACCCCCGCCGTTGCGCGATTCCTCGGCGCCGGGCAGCTCGGCAATGCCCTGGCCCGCGGCCGCGATGGCATCTGGTTGGGGTTGGGGCTGGGCGCCGTCATCGGTGTGATCGGCTGGTATGCCGCACCGCTGTTGGAACACGTGGCAACCGACGACGCCGCTCCCCACGCCATCGCGTATATGCAGTACTCAATGATCGGCTTACCCGCCATGCTGGCTGTCTTGGCGGCCACTGGTGTGCTGCGTGGCCTCCAAGATGCCACCACCCCGCTGGTCGTGGCCGGTGCCGGGTTTGGTCTCAACATCGCGGCCAATTACGCGCTGATCTACGTGCTGGACCTCGGGGTGACCGGTTCGGCGATCGGCACCTCGGCCATCCAGTGGCTCATGTTCGCCGTCTACGCTACGATCCTGCTGCCCCGCATGCGACATCATGGCGTGGGTTTTGCTCCGACGACGACGGGCCTGCGAGCTACCGCACAGGTGGGTTCCTGGTTACTGGTCCGCTCCGCCTCACTGCGCGCTGCCGTACTGGCTACCGTGCTGACCGCCACGTCACTGGGCACCGAGGTATTGGCCGCCCACCAAATCGTGTTCAATGTGTATTCGACCATGGCCTTTGCCCTGGACGCCTTGGCGATTGCCGCCCAGGCGCTGATCGGTAAAGAGCTTGGCGCATCGAACGTTACTGCCGTGCGAGCCCTGACGAAAACCATGATCCGCTGGTCCGTTGGCTTCGGCGTGCTCACCGGTATCCTGCTGGGCGTCGGAGCGTTCGGGCTGCCACACATTTTCACCACCGATCCCACCGTCGTCGCCGCGACCACCGCGGGACTTATCGTACTGGCCGTTTCGCAACCGTTATCCGGCTACGTGTTTGTACTGGACGGCATCCTGATGGGTGCCGGTGATGCCAAATACCTGGGGCTCATCGGCATCGCCAATATCATCGTGTATTTGCCTGCATTGGCTGGCCTCGCCGTGCTAGCAAACCAAACAACCCACATTGGGGCCGTGGCCTGGGTGTGGGTCGGCTTCGCCGGGATATACCTTGCCGCACGAGCGCTGGGACTCTGGTTGCGTATTCGGCGTGACACGTGGATTCGCGTGGGTGCGGCATGACTAGAATGGGAACCGACATGAGCCAAAAAATAGACCTCGACACCACCGCCGTCATCTACCGGCCCGTTCTGATTCGCGCCGGCGTAGCCGCACTGTTTGGTATCGCTACCTTCTTCATCCAAGAACCCTCCGACGCCATTGTGAATTACGGCAGCGCGATCTTCTTCCTGTTTTCTGGGTCAGCGATGTGGGAGTACCTACGCCGCGATCCGGTGCCCGAAGCCATGCGCACTCCGTTATCGCTGATGGCCGCCGTCTGGATGCTCGCCGCCCTAACGCTAGTCGGTGTCCAACTCGGTGGCGTGTCCGCGGCCGTCACCTGGATTGTCATTGCCGCGGCACTGGGCCTCTCCGGCATCGCTGAGCTATGGGCCTTTAGCTGGCGAAAAGCCTTCGCACCGGCACGAGACCACCTGATTGCCGGCATCGCTGGTATCGCCGTATCCGGCATTCTCGTGTTCGTCCAGAACCTGGATTACCATCGGATTTTCGGCATTACCGGAACCTATGCCCTGATCGTCGCCGTCCTGATTGGAATTTCAGGCATCGGCTACTGGCTGGATACTCGAAAAGCCGTGAAAGAAGACGGCTACGTGCCACCCGCACCGTAGTGCGGCCGGAAAATTTCGCCCACAGCCGTCAGCTCTGTCCAGAGTTCTACGTGGTGTAAAACAACGCTAGACTGGGCCCGATCAGACTTTCCTAAGGAGCGACTCCGGTACTCGGAACACAACATGGCAGATTCACCTAAAAAACCACGCGGCGGATTTCAAGGCGGCATAAAGATACCGCTGGTCTTTTCCTTCGTCGTCGGCATTATCGCCTTCGTGGTGGCCACGATTGTGGGCACCGGTGGTCTCAATAACCCTGAGCACCCGTTGCGCCTCGATATCGGACTCATCGCTTTCGGCATTGGCTTTGCCGCTACACTCGTCGTCGTTGCCTTATTGCAACTCACCGGTCGCGAAAACCCGGACCACATTTCCGAGGGTTCGGGCATGAACCGATCCTCCGAAGAACTCCACCGCGCCGCAGTCGCACGTGCTCGTGAGCGCATGCGCCGTGAACGTGCCGAAGCTGAGCAGGCTGAACAAGCTGCCAGCAATGAGACTTTTCCTGAAGCAGACGACCGCTAAAACGAACACTCAACGGATAAGGGAGCGTCATGAATCAGGTACCGAACACTCCCGCCATCGTGGCGGACGAGAGCATTCTGGACGCCAATATTTCGGCCATGGCAGCCTTTGCCGCTGACCGTAACCTCACGCTCCGGCCCCACGCCAAGACCCATAAGATCGCCGCGATCGGGCAGAAGCAGTTGGCCGCCGGCAGTCCAGGATTGTCCGTTGCCACATTGAGTGAAGCGCAATACTTTTTCGATCATGGCATGACCGATCTATTCATTCCCTATCCCGTCTGGGCTCCCAACGACGACGCCGAAACGCTGACGACACTGGCGACCGACGGCGTGCTGGCCGTGGGTACTGATTCTGTGGCGGCCGTCCACCAGCTGGCCGATGTGACCCGACAGCATCCCGGTGTCGAAATCATGATTGAGGTCACTCGGGACACAATCGTTCGGGGGTTTTCCCAGACCAAGTTGTGCCCATTGCTGCGGCCATTCGTGATCGCAATATGGTGTTGCGTGGTGTCTTCACTTTTCCCGGGCACAGTAATGCGCCGGGGGAGCACACCAACGCCGCTGAGGATGAAGCCAGAACGTTGAAGGCTGCCGAACGGTATCTGCACGAGGCCGGGTTCGGGGTGCCGGTGCTGTCTGGTGGCTCATCGCCCTCTGTGCTGGCAACAGTCGCCGATGGTGCCACTGAGATCCGCCCGGGAGTGTATATTTTTGGCGATGCCACACAGTACGAACTGGGCCGTATTGACATCGATGAGATTGCGTTGACCGTGGTGACCACCGTCGTCTCCCGGCAGGAAGCGCACCAGGATGCTCCGGCCAGAGTTATCGTCGATGCTGGTTCAAAGATTTTGGCCGCGGATCGAGCTTCATGGGCGACCGGTTACGGTCGCGTGCTCGGTCATCTGAATGCACGTATCACGGCCCTGTCTGAGCACCACGGAACCATTATTTGGGACAGTGACGATCTGCCGGAGCTGGGGACGCGGTTACAGGTCATTCCGCATCACGTATGCGTGGCAGTAAACCTGGTTGATGAAGTCTATGTCTGTGACGGTGAGAACATCATTGACACGTGGCGGGTTGGTGCCCGCGGGATGAATTCCTAGCAACTTAGCCACCCACCGATATGCCAGATCGGACAACGTGTCGACCGTGCGCGATCCAATAGACAAGCGCACCAATGACAACGACGCCGGCACCAACAAAGTACAAGCCGGGATATCCCGCCAGCGGGATCATGAAGCCTAAAGCGACAGGACCCACGGCGATCCCGGTGTCCAACGCCAAATAGTGAGTCGAGGTCGCAATGGGAATGCGGTTGGGGGTGGTGCGTTGAATACCAACTGCCTGCAAACTTGGCACCGCAACGCCTTGACCGATGCCGCCAAGTACCGCTGCGATAACGATGTGCCAGAAACTGTCGGCTAACCCTATGGTCAGCAGCGCGAGCGCCATAGCGGCGAGCGCGCCGGGGATCACAGCGTTTTCACCGTAGCGATCCTGAACACGCCCCGCGAAGAGCCGAACCGACAGCATAGCCAACGCGAAGACCAAGAAGAACATCGAGGCAGCATCGGCCAGCCCACGCCCCACGAGATAGGGCGATAAAAAGGTCATGATCAGCGAGTATCCGATGGCACTAATGAACGCGACGATGGCGACCGGAAGTGCCTTACCATCGAGCAGGTCTGAGCCCCGGATACGCCACCGCTGTGCGTATTCTTCTTCGGTGGGAGTGTGTTCGTTGATCCGCATCGGGAGCACGGCAAGCAGCGATATGGCCGCACAGATGGCGGTGAACGCAAACACCCACTCATCAGAGGTGATCTGACTTAGCCGTACGGCGGCAAACGGTCCGATGGCCGTGCCGAGCGTGGCTGCCAGGGAGAAGTATCCCAGGCCCTCGCTTCGGCGGCTGGTCGGAATGATGTCGAGGACTGCTGATGTGACCGCCGTCGATATGACACCAAATGCTGTGCCCTGAACCAATCGTATGACGATCAGCAGGGCGAAGTGATTCGCGAATGGGTAGAGCACGGAACCCAGCACGAAGATAGCTAGCGCGAGGACGAGCGTGCGTTTCCGGCCGATGAAGTCTAAGTATTTGCCGATCACCAGGCGCACGAGTCCAGCGCCGATGACGAAGGAGCTTGCCGCGAATCCGGCGGCTGTATCGTTCGCGTTGAACCGGTCGGCGGCATACAGCGCCATGAACGTCATGAGCGCAATGAACACGATGTAGGCACCGAGGAGTACAACGAAACCGAGAAGGTAGTCGCGTGTGAAGAGACGCTGCTGGGGTAAAGGGGCCATGCACCAACCAAACATTTAAAGTTGTGGGATCGAACTATTGAACTAGCCTACGGAATTTTGGTTGCGAAACCACGTCCTGCTGCGAACCAAGTTTCAAACGGGATGAAAGCAAGCCGTAGACAGTCTGACGCGGGGAAGTTTAGACTCAGCAACATAGCCAAGACAGGCACAGCATCCTCACACCGCGAGCTCCTCGGAGCTCGTCACGATGTAGATCAAGGATGATTTATGCGAGCAGTAACCTGGCAGGGACGACGGAACATCAGTGTCGAAGATGTTCCGGATCCCACGATTCATTACCCCACCGATGCGATTATCCGTGTCACGTCTACGGCCATTTGTGGCTCCGATTTGCACCTATACGAAGTGCTCACCCCCTATATGACAGCCGGCGATATCATTGGCCACGAAACGATGGGAATTGTCGAAGAGACGGGGTCGGCGGTCACCAACTTACAACCCGGCGACCGCGTCGTCATACCGTTCAACGTTTCCTGCGGTACCTGCCATTACTGCCGGCGCGGGCTGCAGTCACAGTGCGAAACCACCCAGGTGACTGAGCATGGCACTGGTGCAACGTTGCTTGGGTATTCGAAACTCTACGGCCAGCTCCCGGGCGGACAAGCTGAATACCTGCGAGTGCCCCACGCTGATTATGGGCCGATCAAGGTCGGCACCGAGCTCTCCGATGAGCACTACCTGTTTCTTTCTGATATTTTGCCCACCGCATGGCAGGCAGTGAAGTACGCCCACATGCCCGATGAAGGTGTCTTGGCCGTGCTTGGTCTGGGGCCGGTTGGCCAGTTCGCAGCTCGGATTGGTGTCCAGCTGGGGTACGACGTCGTCGCGTTGGAAACCGTGCCGGAGCGTCGTGGAATGGCTCAACGTCACGGGGTCACCGTTGCCGCCGAACATGACGAAGCGGCCGAATTGGTCAACGAACGTACGCGTGGTCGCGGTGCGGATGGCGTGGTGGACGCCGTGGGGATGGAGGCCCACGGAAATCACGTTGCCGCGGCACTACAGAAAGCTACGGCGTACCTGCCGGATGCCCTCGGGCAGAAGGCCTTGGAAAATGTGGGAATCGATCGAACTGCGGCATTGAACTCGGCACTTGACCTGGCCGGACGCGGCAGTACCGTATCGCTGAGCGGTGTTTATGGAGGCACCGCCACGCCTATCCCGATGCTGACCATCTTTGACAAGCAGCTGACCATTACTGCAGGACAGTGCAACGTTCGCAACTGGGACCAAGAACTCGTCCCTTACGTCGAAGACGCAGCGGATCCACTGGGCGTGACCGATCTGGTGACCCACCGCCTGCCGCTTGAGCAAGCCCCCGAAGCGTATCGGATGTTCCAACAAAAAGAAGACAGCTGCATCAAGGTTGTGCTGCAACCGTAACGAACTTCACCGAAGGGACGCGAGGAACATGACAGATATCAATACTCCCGGAAAACCAAGTTCGGTCGATCCGGATCTCCAAGATCCTGAAGAACAACAACAACCGCGGCAAGAACACGAAGGCCCCGCCCCGGCTAAAGCAGATCAGAGCGCTCCTGCAGTACGGTCCGCCACCGGACAACAGATACGGGACGATGAGGAAACGAATCCACGCGCTCAAGCAGAGACATACCTGACTGTGCCGATGACATTCTCGACGTCCAAACTATTGGTGGTGTGGTCACCAGGAACCAGAAATTTGGTCGTGTGCTGCCGGTTCCTGCCAAACCGTTGCGTCCGTTGCTCAAAGCTGCGCACCGTTCCGGGCTGCTGGCCATGGATGAGGGCTGGTTAGATATGGGCGTTCAGGTGCCGCTGATGGATAATTCTCGTGCTAAACAAGAGCTGGGCTGGGCACCGAGGATCAGCGGGGCTGAAGCACTCGATGAACTGATACGCGGCATGGCCGCCGGCGATGGTACGGCGTCTGCACCCATGCGAGCGCGAGGTGGGACGCCCGTTGCCGAGTCCTGGTTGCCGTCGAAAGACCACAGGGTTCCCGACGACGTCGATGCGATGGCCTTACGTCAGTACATGGCCGACCACGTGGCGGAGCAGATTCGTGCCGAACAGAACTTCTTGCAGGCGCTGATGGTCCGGCAGAATTTCGCCCGTCCCGGGATCGCAGGCCCGGCACTGTGGGCTGGCGAACGCGTCGCCCGCCTCAAATCGTATTTCCCAGAGGGGCTGAAAATAACGCCCTCGGTGCTCGTCTTAGAAACCGAACTCATGTTGTCAGCGGTGACTGGAAAACTCCACGGCTGGCGAACCATGCTGAACGAATCTGAAGCACTGGGAGTTTCCGAAGAGGTCTTTCAACAGCTGGTCGACGACGCCCAAGAGCAGTATGGGCTCTTGGAGCGGGTGCATAAATACGCCCGGGAACGAGCCTTTGCCGAAGATCGCGAAACGGATGTGGAGGACGGCCTAGCGAAGGCGTGATCTGGGCTTGTTAAGCTCCGGAACGTGCCGCGTTCCGACCGTGTCCAAGCCAGTACACCAGTAAGCCCAGTGTTACGATGCCCGCGCCGGCGAAGTACAGGACTGAATAACCGGCCAGGTGGATGATGAACCCCAGCATGACCGGTCCGATAGCCAACCCGGAATCCAGCGCCAGGTAGTGGGTGGAGGTTGCGATCGGAACCCGATCGGAGGTTGTGCGTTTGATACCGGCGGTCTGTAAGCCCGGCAGCGCGGCACCGTGGCCGAAACCACTCAGGAATGCTGCGATGATGAAGTGCCAGGGAGCGCTGGCTACCGCGAGGATGACGAGCCCTGCCACCAGCGATAGCAGCGCGCCAGGGATGACGGCGTTGTCGCCGTATCGATCGTGCAGTCGCCCGGCAAATAACCGGACCATCAACATTGCAAAGGCCCATATGAGAAAGAACAGGGACGCGATGTTGACCATGTTGAGCCCCACGAGGTAGGCGGGCAAGAAGGTCATGACCACCGAGTAGCCCAGCGTGGTGAGCAGCCCAACGAGGGCGATGGGAAGGATCTTGGGGTCAACAAGATCTGAACCTCTAATGCGCCACCGCCTGCTGTATTCATCCACTGTTGGGGCACGTTCGTGGACGTTCATGAGTAAGGCGGCGATGAGCGCGACGAGCGTGCAGATGAGGGTAAAGCCAAATACCCACAGGCTGGAGGCACGTTCATTCAGTTGCAATGCAGCCAATGGACCGACCGCATTGGACACGGTGCCAGCCAGAGCCATATAGCCCAGACCTTCGCCCAGACGACCCACCGGAACCATGGTGATGGCTATTGAGGTAACAGTAGTGGAGGCGACGCCAAAAGCGGCGCCGTGGACCACTCGGAGCAGGATCAGCAGCGCGTAGTGGTCCGTCAACGGATACAGCAGGGCACACGCAACGAACACGAAAAGAACGATGATCAGTGTGCGTTTGCGCCCGATGAAGTCTAAATATTTTCCGATGAGCACACGAGACAGTGCGCCGCCCGCAACGAATGCGCTGGTGGCAAAGCCTGCCGCAGTGTCATTGACGCTGAATCGCTGGGCAGCGTAGAGCGCCATGAACGACATGAGCGTGATGAACACCAGGCTGACCCCGAGGAGCACAACGAATGCACGGAAATAGTCCGGCGTCCACAGGCGCTGCGAAGGGAACGAGGCCATGGGTACCGTTCTTTAGTAGTGGTAGGTATCCGTGGGCGCCGTAGCGTAGTTGTCCGAGGTGGCTGGGCGGCACCATTCGATGCCTAACGCGTTGGCTAATTCGATGGCGCTATTGGAGCGAGCCAAACGGGGCAAGTCGGAACCGTTGCGGATCTGTCCGCCATCGTTTTCAAATGCGTCGAGGAAGTCGTGGGCCCAGGTGAGTTCTTCCTGCGATGGACTCAGGGCCTCGTTGATGGTGGCGGTCTGTTCTGGCAGCAAGCAGAGTTTGCCGGAGAACCCGAATTCATCGGACACCGATGCGGCTTCGGTGAGGACTTTGCCCGAGGTTCCCTGGGTTGGGCCATCGATCGGGGATGGCAGCATGGCTGCCTGCGAAGCGATGGTGAACTGACTGCGCGCATAGGCCAGTGCCATGGGTGAGCCGCCAAAGCCAGTGTCGCGGCGGAAGTCGCCGATGCCAAAGGCTAGACGGAACGTACCGCGGGCGGCGGCGATGGAGTTGATGCGCTGCAAACCGCGAGCGGTCTCGACCAGTGCAACAATTGGGACACCCGGTAAACGAGCGGCGGTTTCGTTGACGTGGTCGGTGGACTCGGTCATGGCCAGCATGACACCCAGCAGACCACCGTTGTGGTGGGGGCCGTCGAGATCGCTTGAGATATATTTGGCCAGTTCGGTGACGTCTTGCTCCCACCAGGGGCTGCCGTAACCGTTGATGCGTACCCAACCGGTGTTACCGGCAGCGAACCAGTCGGTCACGTTCTTGCGGGCGAGGTCTTTATCTTTCGGGGCCACGGCGTCTTCGATGTCGTAGAGCACGACGTCTGCGGTGGAATCAATGGCGGCGGTAAATCGTTCTGGCTGAACAGCATTGACTAGCAGCCATGTGCGGGCGAGGTCTGCTTGGACCTTCTGCCCCGGTGATGGCGTGACGTGGGTAGTCATAATCGAACTGTTGGACACCAGATCTCCTGACCGTAGTGCACTCGGTGTAGTGCAGTACGCAAAAAGTGTTGATTTCGCTTGAGAACAGCGATGAAAAGTACTTCTCCAAGGATAACGCGGTGGTCTAGCACAGACCAATGATTCAAGCTATGAGAGCAGCGCATGTGACCAAAGTGATAGCCGGTGAGCTTGCAGAGAAGGTTGGGTTGAGTTCTTACATGTGGGAGGCTGTCAGAGTATTGTCGAGCGTCGAGAAGATTACCCAAGCAACGCAGAAGTTTTGAGGAGCAAGATTGACTGTACAAGATCATCCGGGGCTGACGTTGATGGACTATCAGGTCGAAGACGACTTTGTACAGGATGCGCGACCGGCCATCGGCGTCGTCGTTGCACTATGGTCACCGAATTTGAGCCAACATGCGGCACAGACCATGCACGATCTCACGATGACCACCGTCCAAACCGTTCGCGACACTGGCGGCCGTCCAGTCGTCATTGATAGTAGCGATACCGCCACGCAAGCCCGGGGTACTGCCTGGCAGGACGAGGTGGACGCCATCGTCTATCTTGGTGGCGCTGATGTTCACCCTGGCTTTTATTCTGAGGTTGACCTTGCTGAACAGCAAAAGGGGATTGACCAGAACGCTGATCAATTCTGTTTGCACTCGCTGCAGCGTGCTATCACAGAAGACGCACCTGTACTGGGCATCTGCCGAGGCTCCCAACTGCTCAACGTCGCGATGGGTGGCAGCATTATTCAGCACATCGACGGTCATCGCGCTGAACTTGCCGATGGAAATACGGGGTTTATCGACGAGACCGTCGAGCTTGGACCGAACTCGAAGATCGCTGACATATTGGGACGAACCAACGTTGAGGTCCGCGCTTCGCACCATCAAACCATCGACGACGTTGGCAAAGGGCTAGAAGTTACGGCCCGCGCCCACGACGGCACGATAGAAGGTGTCGAGCATCGCGACAAAACCTGGGTGGTCGGTTTGCAGTGGCATCCTGAAGAAGCCAACGCTAACGCCGAAGATCGGGCGAAGATTTTTGGTGCGGTGGTGGCACAGGCCGCGAAAGTTCGCTAGACCACTGCTGGCCAGGATGGCACAATGTAGTGTGTGGACCTGGTTGAGTCGCTACGGCTCCTAGCGGAGCAAAACATCTCCGGGGTGGCGTTTTTGTTCGCCTATGGAGCGACGTGGCTTGTGTGCGGAGTGCTATGGCAACGCGTCTCTCTGCTGGTGGCGGCTTACGCCACGCTGTTCCAAGGGGTAGTCGCACTACCCATAGCGTTGGGCGTCTTATTTCTGCTCGCTGCGGTCGGTTCAGCACGACCGGTGGTCGATGCGATTACCCAGCTGTCAGTGCTGATTGGCATGTCGCAAGTCCTGGGTTTACCTTTGCGGTGATCACTGCCATGCACTTTGTGCTGTACTCGTGGCTGTATCAAACACCGTTCTATATTGTGATGGCGCTCGTCATCTCGATTGGCACCATGATCATCATGTTGACCGCGCCTGAAACTCCGGACTCATCGGCTCCGGCACGTGTAAGTTTCTTGACCGGTGGGGCCTTGGCCGCCACCGGTCTACTCTTTGTGGTGCTACACGCTGTGGCTTAGCTATCCGTGCGGTAGTGAGCCAGTTTATCTGCATCGATCTCAGCACCAACACCGGGAAGATCGCGAACCGCAATCCTCCCGTCGACAATTTCAATGGGATCGGCCAGTAGATCATCGGACATATCCAAGAAGTTCGACAACTCGCCGGCACGGGCTGAGGATGCACGATGTGCTGCACCGAAAGTCACGGTGGCAAGTGAACCAACCTGGGTATCAATCTGGTTTCCCATGGTGACATCGACGCCCAGCCCGGTGCACAAGCCAAGGATTTCGGTGGCTTCGGTGAATCCGGAACGTGCGGTTTTAATACAGATCGCGTTGGCACCACCGGATAACAGCTCACGAGAAGCGTCGCCGGCGGTGGGCACGGATTCATCCCCCACGATCGGAATAGGTGAGTGGTCGACCAAACGGCGACGGCTCATAGCCTCTTTGGCATCGCAGGGCTCCTCCAGCATGGTCAGCCCGTAGTTGGCTGTCTGGCGGAGGACTTCCATGGCCTCATTTGCAGTCCAACCGCGGTTGGCGTCTAGATATATTTCGACGTCGTCGCCAAGCCCTTCGCGCAGCACGCGAACCGCTTCAATATCCAATGCGAGTGGACGCCGCCCAACCTTCAGTTTGAAGGTGGTGATGCCGTACTGGTCGCCGAAGCGCTGGGCTTCTTCCAGGAGTTCTTCGGCTGGTTTGAAGCCAAGCATGTGGCTGACACGCATCGAATCGGTGTAACCACCCAGCAATTTGTGCACCGGGGTTTCGAGGGCTTTACCCATCAGATCCCACAGTGCGATGTCGACGGCACCTTTGGCCACCTGGTTATGGATGGTGCGGTGCATGATGGCGTGGATTTTTTCGCGATCAAACGGGTCTAGACCGATCAGTTCTGGCCCGAAGACATCCTCGATGATCACTTTGATCGAAGTCTGTGTTTCACCGTAGGTATATGGCCGTGGTGGCGCATCCGCGGTGCCGGTTATCCCGGCGTCAGTGTGGATGCGCACGACAATGTGGTCTGCGGTGGTGACTTCACCGGAGGCAAATTTCAACGGATGCGTGTACGGAATGGCATACGGAATTGCTTCAACGGCAGTGATCTTCATGGTGTCTCCAAAGTACGTCGTCTTTAGGTTTGTTGATTATCTCGGTGTTCAAGGTCGGCTGCGGCCTCACGGGCCAAGGTCAGAAAAGATGCGAGCAGCGGGCTGTCATTACCAGCCCGCCATGCGGTGCTAAGCCCCACGGTCACGGTGTCGGCTAGCGGTCGGATGACGATCGATGAATTCAGCGGCAACGACTGCGAACCAGGCACGAAGGCGATTCCCAACCCGGCGCCGACCAGGGCGATGAGTGTCGACGTTTCCGTGGCCTCTTGCACGATGTGGGGCCGAAACCCAGCCTGGCGGGTCAACTCGGATACCACCGAGGACACAGATGAACCGCGCGGATAGCCGACGATGTTTTCATTGGCTAATTCGCTGATGTTGAGGGGGTCGGAGCTGTCCGCCAACGGGTGCTGGCGGTTTAATGCAACGACGAGCCGAGATTTTTGAATCTCTTCGAGGCTGATCTCGGTCGACTGCACCGGTGGGCGCAGGATCGCGGTGTCGAGCCGATTTTCGAGGAGGCCCTCTTCCATCTGCGGAGTGAGCATTTCGCCGGAGATTTGCAGGCGTACCAGCGGAAAGCGCTCGCGGGCTACCCGGACGATTTCGGGCATCAAACGGTAGGTGGCTGTTCCGGAAAATCCGACACGTAATACACCGGCTGCACCACGGCCAATTTCTCCGACATCGGTTTTAGTGGCCTCAACATCGGCAAGAATCTGTCGGGCCCGCTTCATCAGCAGTGCACCGGCATCGGTGAGTTCGACTTTTCGGGTGGTGCGTTCCAATAGTAGGGTGCCCAGTTCGGTCTCGAGCTGTTTGATCTGACTCGACAGGGGTGGTTGCGCCATATGTAGGCGATCGGCTGCACGACCAAAGTGTTTTTCCTCGGCAACAGCAAGGAAGTACCGTAGGTGGCGTAATTCAACCATGGTTCCTCCTTATGCTTTGAACACTGCGATGGTCGACTGTGAGTGCAGCAACATCAGCGTACGATGGCGGCCGGCTACAAGTGAAAGACATGTTTTAGGTGTATTCATATCGCCAGCATATCAATACCGGGTATTCGTGTATTTTTTTATCTATATAAAAGCGTCTACAGTGAACGCAGTCACCAGTAGTGGTGTCTGTCAGCATCTTTTTCAGTATCGCGCTTGTCTTCGAGGAGTAGAAGTATGGCTACCGCCCAACAGTCCGAGGTAGCGGCGGAGCGTTCCGCTGGTTCCGAAGATGAACCCCAGGATGCGCTCGATCGCGCCACGAAACGCAATTGGTGGCTAGTCGGCCTCGGCCCGGTTGCCGGATTGCTCCTGGCGCTGGTTCTGCCGGACTCACTGTCCTTCGAAGGTCGCGCGGTTGCCGGCTGTGCGCTGTGGATGGCCATCTGGTGGATGACCGAAGCCGCACCAATCCCGGTGACGTCGCTCCTACCACTGGTGTTGTTCCCACTGTTCGGCATGGGAACCATGGAAGAGATCGCCGCCCCGTATGCGGGCACCGTGATCTTCTTGGTCATGGGCGGTGTCATTCTTGGCCTGGCTACAGAGAAGTCCAACCTGCACCTTCGAGTGGCGCTGCTGACGATCCGACTGGTGGGCACAAAGCCATCCCAGATCGTGCTGGGTTTGATGATCGCTTCGGCCTTCATCTCCGCCTGGGTGTCGAACACCGCGACCGCTGTCATTATGGTGCCGATCGCCGTATCGATTTTGAACCTCGTGCGCTCCATTGACGAAAACGCCGCCGGTAAGAAATTTGCCGCCTCACTGCTACTCGGGGTTGCCTATGGTGTGACCATCGGTTCGACCGCAACCCTCATCGGCCAGCCGCCAATGGCGCTGATGAAGGGGTACCTCATGGAATCCCACGGCTTCGACATGGCCTTCGGCACATGGATGCTCATCGGCGTTCCATGGGCAGTCATCATGCTGTTCATTGCCTGGTTCGTGCTCACCAAGCTGGTCTACCGCCCAGAAATTAACGAACTGCCCGGCGGGAAAGAACTGATCCGTGAAGAACATGCGAAACTTGGCAGCATGACCACCGCAGAACGCCGCGTTGGTTGGATCTTTGCCGGTGCCATCTTCTTCTGGATTTTCGTACCGTTCATCGCCCAGATCGCCTGGTTTGTTGAAAACATGCCCTTCCTCTGCGAAATTAATGACGCACAGGTGGCCATGGCCGCTGCCATCGCCTGCTTCCTGGTGCCAGCCAAACGCGCTCGTGACGACCGTTCCGGTGCACCGCTGCTACGCTGGTCTGCGGCCAAAGAAATCCCCTGGGGGCTACTGCTGCTATTCGGCGGCGGCCTGTCGCTGTCAGCAATGTTTACCCAAACCGGATTCAGCGAATGGGTAGGCGAACAAGTCTCCGGTCTGAGCTCGCTGCAATCCTGGCTGATCATCATCGCCGTCATCGTCGTCAGCCTGGTGCTGACCGAGCTGACTTCCAACACCGCAACTGCTGCTGCATTCCTGCCGATTTTTGGTGCCGTAGCTGTTGGTGTTGGCATCGATCCGCTGTTCATGACCATTGCCGTGACCCTGTCCGTATGTTCCGCATACATGCTTCCGGTTGCCACACCGTCGAACGCTGTGGCCTTTGGTTCTGGAGAAATCTCCATCAAGCAGATGACCCGAGCCGGCGTTATCCTGAATATCATTTCGATAGGTCTGATCATGCTGGTCATGTACACACTGGTACCACTGGTATTCGGCGTTAGCCTGTAAGTATCAAGACGTCTAGTTGCTGTATTGCGCTGAAAGGACAAGCATGCTGTTTCTTGCACGTATGGATGTAGTTTTCCCGGAATCAATGGATTCTGTAACCAAGGCCGATCTGCAGGCCCAAGAGAAGGAATACTCCAGCAACCTGCAGCGCCAGGGCCTCATGAAGGGCATCTGGCGGGTGGTTGGTGAGTACGCCAACTACTCGATCTTTGACGTCGATGGCCACGACGAACTCCACGAAGTGCTCTCGGGCTTTCCGATGTTCGCGCACATGAACGTGACGGTGACACCGCTGGCTAAGCATCCAAACGCCACCCTCGATGACTTCTTTGGTGCGTAGCGGCGCTCACACCTTGCCTGGTACCTAGCGCCTGGGTCACACTAACAAGGTGAGTGTTAAAAGACTGCGGGGCTGACGATTTCGATCGTCAGCCCCGCAGTTGCATTTAAGCTCTTATTCCGGTGGGTCTTCCAGGACGCCGTGGAAGACGAGGCCGGCAAGAACACGGCCCGTTTCTTTGGCGTTGACGGATTTTTCGAGTTGATACCAGTCGGCCAACGAGTTAATGGTCCCGAAGATCAGCCGAGCCATGGTTTGCGGATCGACGGTATCTCGGACCGATTCCTCAGCCTGCGCGGTGGCTATGAGGCTTGCCAAACGATTCGTCAAATTGCGACGTCGTTTGAGCGCATCCGTTTCGACTTCAGAGTTGCCCCGCAACCGCAGCAGCAATGTAACCGATGGCTGTTTTTCAACCAGCACCCGCACAGCACCGATAATGAGCGCCTCAATTTTATTGGTCGCCGGTCCAGCAGTGCTTTCTGCGGCGTCCATGATTTCTTCGAGTCCACCCAGCGCCTCAGTTAAGGCGCTTTGCAGGATGTCTTCTTTGGTCTTGACGTGGTGGTAAATCGCCGATTTGGAAATGCCCAACTCGGTCGCCAGCATGCCCATGCTCGTGGCATCGTAGCCGTGACGGTTAAATACCTTGACGCACAGATCCACCAGGGTTTGGCGGTCGTAGCCGGGACGACCACGCCGCACGGCGGGCGCCGGTGTTGGGGCAGTTGTCATGAACACTCCTCGAGCAAAAACGCCTGAACATTCCACATGTGGATTAGGTCCTTAGTATAGGTCGGCAAGATTATTCCGGGGTACCTACAGGTGGCGTTCTCCGCGGCAGGCTGAGGACTCCGGAGGGGCTTAGTCGTTCAACTCGCGCAGGTCAAAGATGCGACGCAGCTTACCTGAAGAACGGGCCAGTGAGTGTGGCTCCACGATTTCAAGCTTGCACGAGCAACCGACGCGAGTCTTGATGCGAGCCTGCAGCTCTTTGCCGCCGATTTCAGCTTCTGCGACACTTGCGGTTTCACGGCGTTCAATCTTGATGGTTAGCTCGTCCATGCGGTTTGGACGAGCGATTTCCAGTGCGAAGTGTGGCGACAGAGTATCAATTTCCAGCGCGATCTCTTCGATCTGCGTTGGGAAAATATTTACGCCACGCAGGATGATCATGTCATCGGAGCGACCGGTAACGCGTTTCATCCGTCGGTGGCCTGGACGAGCGGTACCCGGTTCCAGGCTGGTGAGGTCGTGGGTGCGGAACCGAATGATCGGCAGGGCCTCACGGGTCAGTGTGGTGAAGACTAATTCGCCGTGCTCGCCATCGGCTAGGACGTCCTGGTTGATCGGGTCGATGATTTCGGGACGGAAGTGATCCTCCCAGATGTGGCAACCATCTTGAGTCTCAACGGCTTCGCCAGCGACGCCGGGGCCCATGAGTTCGGAAAGACCGTAAATGTCGCAGGCCTTGAGATCAAAGAGTTTCTCGATCTCTTGGCGCATACCATCGGTCCATGGCTCAGCACCCAGGACCGCGACCTTCAGGGAAGTATCCTTGGGATCGATTCCGGCTTTGGCGAACCCATCGGCCAGGGCCAGCAAGTAGGTCGGGGTGCACATGATGACTTCTGGTTCGAAGTCGGTGATCATCTGCACCTGTTTTGCGGTTTGGCCACCGGACATGGGGATAACGGCGCAGCCGAGGCGCTCGGCACCGTAGTGTGCACCGAGACCGCCGGTGAACAGGCCGTAGCCGTAGGCGTTGTGAACCTTATAGCCGGGTTTCACTCCGGCGGCGCGCATGCAGAGGGCTACCAGGGATGCCCACATTTCGATGTCATTTTCGGTGTAGGCCACGGTCGTTGGTTGACCGGTGGTTCCCGAAGAAGCGTGGATGCGGCGGATTTGGTCCATGGGTACTGCCAAAGCCTTGAACGGGTACGCGGCCCGCAAGAATTCTTTGTCGATGGTGGGGAACAGCTCGAGGTCAGAAAGCTGTTTGAAGTCTTGTGGGTGCACGCCGTGGCTGTCGTACAGCTCTTTATACGCGGGAACGTTATTGTATGCGTGGTGGAGGGTCCAGCGAAGACGCTCGTACTGCAGCGCTTCAATTTCGTCACGACTATACAGTTCCTCTGAATCTAGCTGGCTGCGATCTGCCGGGGGAGTGGGCGGCGTCCATGGTTGAGGAACGTCAGCGGGAGATGGGGCGACACTGTGGCTAGTCATGATGGATCCTTTAGATGAAGAGGTTTTCGACAACTATATTTTTATTTGTGTGGGTTTGGGATTGTTCTGGCGCGTCCTCGAAATTCGGCGACAAGTTGGTTGTTCTCATCGGTGATCGTGATGTCGTAGATGCCAGACCGGCCGTAGGAGGCACGGCGTTTGCCGGTGGCGGTCAGTTGTGTACCGTTGGTAGGTGACGAGATGAAATCGATGTCAACATTTTGAGCAACGGTGATGGTTGAACCATCGCCGTCCGGATTGTTGCAAGACCAGGCGAAGATGGTGTCTGCGAAAGCAAAGAGCATGCCACCGTGGGCAATGTTAAAGCCATTGAGCATATCCTCGCGCAGTTGCATGTGCCCTTTGGCGTATCCATCGGCGTATTCGGAGACTGTAATGCCCATCCATTCGGCAGCCCGGTCATGGCCTAGGCGTGGGTGATCGTTCGCGCCAAAGGAGCCGGACGTGACGGTTGGACCGCTGTCGGTTGCGGTGTTCGTAGAACCGAGCGTTTGTGACATAGCGAATCTCCGAGTGTGATCTGTATGATTATCTACTGACCATTCATACGGTAATCCTGCATTGTGATGTGCGTCAAATCATTTCTCCAATACAGTGGAGAGTGTGAGTTGCATAGCTCACGTCAGACCCATATACTGAACGAACGTTCGGTATATGTCCGTCGGTGCACAACCAGTTCAAGAATTAGCCAGAAACTATTCGTCGCGAGGTGTCTCACATGTCTACAACGTCACAACACTCCGATGCCGCAGTCGCGGATATCGAAGCAGAGCGGGCAGGTCAACAGCGGTTTGATGAAATCATCGCTGCCGATTCTCGCATCGAGCCCCGCGACTGGATGCCAGCCGGGTACCGCAAGACCCTAGTCCGTCAGATCTCCCAGCACGCGCACTCCGAGATTATCGGCATGCAGCCCGAAGCAAACTGGATCACCCGCGCGCCCTCACTGAAGCGCAAGATGATCCTCATGGCCAAGGTCCAAGACGAGGCCGGTCACGGCCTCTACCTCTACTCGGCCGCTGAAACGCTCGGCACTTCCCGAGAAGAAATGGTGCAGCAACTGCTGTCCGGAAAGGCCAAGTACTCCTCGATCTTCAACTACCCGGCCCGCAGCTGGGCTGATGTTGGCGCGATCGGTTGGCTCGTGGATGGCGCTGCTATTCAGAACCAGGTCCCACTGTGTCGTGCTTCCTACGCCCCATATGGTCGTGCGATGGTTCGCGTGTGTAAAGAAGAATCCTTCCACCAGCGTCAGGGTTGGGAAATCCTTCTGGAACTCTCCAACGGCACACCCGAGCAGAAACAGATGGCACAGGATGCGGTAAACCGCTTCTATGGTCCAGCCCTGCAGATGTTCGGTCCACCGGATGATGATTCACCAAACTCCCAGCAGTCCATGGCCTGGAACATTAAGCGCTTCTCCAACGATGAGCTACGGCAACGTTTCGTTGACATGATCGTCCCGCAGGCCGAAGCTCTCGGCTTGACCCTGCCGGACCCGGATCTGAAGTGGAACGAAGAGCGCGGTCACTACGACTTCGGTGAACTGGACTGGGACGAATTCATGTCCGTCATCAAGGGCAATGGCCCATGCAACGTTCAGCGTATGCAGCATCGTCGTGAAGCACACGAAAACGGTGCCTGGGTTCGCGAAGCCGCTGCTGCGTATGCCGAAAAACAAGCTCGTCGTCAGCAGGACGCCGCTGATGCACACCTGATTGGAGCCTAACGAAATGACTGAAAGCCTCAACGCCTCCTGGCCACTGTGGGAAGTTTTTGTTCGCTCATCCCGCGGCCTGTCCCACGTCCACGCGGGATCGCTGCACGCACCGGATGCAACCATGGCACTGCGCAACGCACGCGACCTCTACACCCGCCGCAACGAAGGCACCTCGGTGTGGGTCATGCCCTCGGACAGCATTTCGAGCTCGGACCCAGATTCCAAGGGCGGCTTCTTCGAATCGCCACAGGGCAAGGATTTCCGCCACGCCACCTATTACACGAAGTCTGAAGGAGTGAAACACCTATGAGTTTCACAGCAGGTGACTCCGCAACCAAAATCTCGGCGGGTAATGCCATCACTCCGGAGGACATCATCGCCGCCGGAGCGAAAGCACCAGAAGATGTCGCAACCTATGCGATGTATTTGGGCGACGACGCCCTGATGCTCGCACAGCGGTTGGGCCACTGGATTTCCCGTGCACCAGAAATGGAAGAAGACGTTGCCCTGGCCAACATTGCCCAGGACCAACTCGGCCACGCGCGCTTCTTGCTGTCCTATGCGGGTTCCGCGTGGGACCAGACCGAAGACGACCTAGCCTACTTCCGCACTGAGGAGCAGTTTCGTTCCTGCCGCCTGGTCGAACAGGAAAACGGCGACTTCGGCCAAACCATCGCACGCCAGCTCATCTTTTCGCTGTACCAGTACGAGCTGTTCACCCGTCTGATGGACTCGGCCGACGAAACACTGGCCTCGGTTGCCGCCAAGGCAGTCAAAGAAGTGACCTACCACGTCGACCACGCCGCCCAGTGGACCCTGCGCCTTGGTGATGGCACCGACGAGTCGCACCGCCGGATGCAAGAAGGCCTCTACTACATGTGGCCCTACGTCGACGAACTCTTCAACGACGACGATCTGCTGCGCGATCTATCCGAGCGCGGCATCGCCGTCCTCCCATCGACACTGCGCGAATCCTTTGACGCGCGAATCGAACCCATCCTTGAACAAGCCACACTCACCGTGCCTGATGTACCAGGTGCATGGGGCGGTGACCGTTCGGGCAACTTCTCCGAGCATCGCGGCCATATCCTGGCTGAGATGCAGGTGCTTGCCCGTCAGTTCCCACAAGGAGTGACATGGTAATGACAACCTCGGCAACCCTTCGCCCAACCGACTCACAGACCGCAGAACTCTGGGACGCCGTCAAAACGGTTCCGGATCCTGAAGTCCCAGTAGTCACCATCGAAGACCTCGGCATTTTGCGCGACGTCGAACTGGTGGATGGCAAAGCGGTTGTGACGATCACCCCAACCTATTCAGGCTGCCCAGCCATGGATACAATTTCGGCTGATGTGACGACTGCGCTGACTGCTGCCGGCTACCCGGATGCCGAAGTGAAACTCGTGCTGAGTCCGGCATGGACCACTGACTGGATGTCCGAGGACGGTAAGCGCAAGCTGGAAGAATACGGCATTGCACCACCCACCGGAAAGTCAGCGGTCAACGACGGCCCGATCATGATCCAGCTGGCCGTCAAATGCCCACAGTGCCATTCATTAAACACTCGTGAAGTTACTCGATTCGGTTCTACCGCATGCAAAGCGCTCTACACCTGTAACGACTGCCTGGAACCTTTCGACTACTTTAAAGTCCACTAAGGAACTTGCACCATGACAGACACCACCACGGCGCCCGCGAAGAAACGCGCACGGTTCAACGCTCTGAACGTCTCGGAGATCCGCAAGCTGACCGATGAGGCCATTGAAGTAGCCTTCGCCATTCCCGAAGAACTACTCGACGACTACAACTACGTACCCGGTCAGTACGTGGCATTGCGTGCCGATATCGACGGTGAAGAGGTTCGCCGTTCGTATTCGATCTGTGCCGAACCCGTGCCCGGAGAAATTCGCGTCGCCATCAAGAAAGATTTCGGCGGCTTCTTTTCCACCTGGGCGCACGAAGAACTCACGGTCGGCGATACGATCAACGTGATGAACCCACAGGGGTCCTTCACCTCGCGCATGCAAACCACCGCGCTCAATGATCCAGAAGCCATCGCGGAGGAACACTCTGAAGGCGGCGGACACTTCGTCGCCATTGCCGCCGGCTCAGGAATTACGCCGATCATGTCAATCGTGTCCACCCTGCTGAACTCGTCACCGACGACGACTTTCGACCTGGTCTACGCGAACCGTTCGGCCATGGACGTCATGTTTGCCGAGGAACTCGGGGATCTGAAAGACAAATACCCGGCTCGGTTGTCCATCCACCACGTGCTCTCCCGTGAACAGCGCATCTCCCCGCTGATGTCCGGGCGCATCGACGAGGAGAAACTCGGCGAGCTGCTCACCAACATCGTGCCCGTGGACAATGCTGTCGAATGGTTCCTGTGCGGCCCCTTCGAGCTGGTGCAGATGACCCGCGACCAACTCAAAGATCGCGGTGTTGCCGACGACGCCGTTCGCTTTGAACTGTTCACCACCGGTGACCCCAAAGAAGAGCGTGGTCACCGCGGCCGTCCGGTCGAGGTAGACCCCAAGGGCGAAAATCGCACCATCGATTTCGCACTGGACGGCCTATCGTCCACCGTCGAAACACCGGTCTCTTCCAACGAATCCGTGCTCAACGCCGCCCTGCGCGTTCGCCCGGATACGCCGTTCGCTTGCGCCGGCGGCGTGTGTGGAACCTGCCGCGCTAAAGTTGTGGGCGGCACGTTTGAGATGGATGAGAACTACGCGCTGGAAGCCGATGAAGTCGAGGCCGGTTACGTGCTGACCTGCCAGACCAGACCGACTTCCGAAACCTTGACCGTTGACTACGACGCTTAGGAACCACATGATTACACTCGATATCACCGATAATATTGCCGAAGTCACGCTCAACGCGCCGGAAAAAATGAACGCCCTGGACGAGCAGGCTGTCGCCGAACTCGGCCAGGCCTACACCGATGCCGCAGAAGCCGGCGTTCGCGCCCTGTTGCTCCGCGGTGAAGGCCGCGGATTCAGCGCCGGACGCGACATCTCCAACGTGGATCCAGCCGATGACGACGCTTACGATTACCTGGGCAAGATCGTTACCCCGGTATTGCGCCAAATGGCCGAATTCCCGGCACCAACTTTCGCTGCCGTCCAGGGCGCCTGCCTGGGGGTAGGACTCGGTTTGGCCATTGCCACCGACGTCGTCTACGTTGCCAACGACGCTAAGATCGGCTCACCATTTGCTAACCTGGGTGCCACCCTGGACTCGGGTGGCCACGCGCTGTTCACCGAACGGCTCGGCGCCCACCGCACACTGGATCTGATCTACACCGCAGAGCTCATGAGCGGTGAAGACGCCGTAGCACAGGGACTCTTTTCCCGCGCAGTGCCAAAGGACGAACTGCTGGAATTCACCCGCGAACGCGTCGCCAAAGTGGCCGAAGGCGCGACCGGTGCGTTTATGGCATCTCGCAAATTGGTCGCGGCGATCCGAGACGAGCGCATCGGTTTGTGGGAGTCTATGGAGCAGGAAAACCTTACCCAGGGACAGCTGTGTTCCACGGATGACTACGCCGAAGGTTTCGCTGCCTTCCAAGCGAAACGCAAACCAAACTTCACCGGCACATTGCTGCAGAACTAAGAGGAGCCACGTGGTAGCAGAAGCATTTTTGGTCTCGGGGAAACGCACCCCGGTGGGACGACACAGCGGGGTATTGAGCTCGCTGCGACCCGATGATATGGCAGCCACCGCCATCAAGGCCGTCTTGGGCGACAGTGGGCTTGACTCGGCCGTTGTCGATGAGGTGCTGCTGGGCAACGCCAATGGTGCGGGTGAAGAAAACCGCAACGTGGCCCGCATGGCCTGGCTACTGGCTGGCGGCGATGAGTCCGTTCCGGCCATGACCGTTAACCGGCTGTGTGCCTCCGGCATGTCCGCCATCGAAACTGCATCGCGCATGGTCGCTACCGGGGACGCCGATATCGTGATCGCCGGCGGTGTGGAATCCATGTCGCGCGCACCGTGGGTTTTAGAAAAACCAACCCGCGCATTTGCCCAACCAGGCCAGATTTTTGACTCTGCTCTGGGTTGGCGCTTCGTCAACCCGCGGTTTGAGTACGGGGACCTGTCACGCGATGGCAAAATGACGTACTCGATGACCGAAACTGCTCAAGAAGTCGCCAACATTGACGGTGTAACCCGTCAAGAAGCCGACGAATTCGCTGCTGCCTCGCAGGCAAAAGCTGTAGCAGCGACCGAAGCCGGCCACTTCGCAAACGAAATCGTGCCGGTCGAAATCAAAGATCGCAAAGGCAACGTGACCGTCGTCGATCAGGACGAAGGACCCCGTCCGGGGACCACCGCCGAGAAGCTGGGTGGTCTGCGTCCGGTCACCGGTTTGGGTGACGTCGTCACTGCCGGAAACTCATCGAGCCTCAACGACGGTGCCTCGGCGATCATTGTGGCCTCAGCTGCCGCGGTCGAAAAATATAACCTGACCCCGCGAGCACGCATTGTCGCCGGTGGATCAGCCGGTCTCGCTCCAGAAGTCATGGGTCTTGGGCCAGTTCCAGCCACCGAAAAAGTTCTGGCCAGAGCCGGTTGGAGTGTCGACGACCTCGATGCCGCAGAACTCAATGAAGCCTTCGCAACCCAGTCGATCGCCTCAATGCGTCGGCTAGGCATCAAACCCGAGATCGTCAACGCATGGGGCGGTGCCATTGCGCTGGGCCACCCGCTGGGATCGTCGGGTTCACGCATCGTCATCACGCTGCTCTCACGGCTTGAAGCTGAAGAGAAATCGCGCGGTCTGGCCACCATGTGTGTTGGTGTTGGCCAAGGCGCCGCAATGCTTATCGAACGTGTCTAACCTATTTCTCACAGCTTGAGGAGCACCATGGCAAACTCTCTTCCATCCATCGTTGGCGTGCTCGGCGGCGGGCGCATGGGCGCCGGCGTTGCCCACGCCTTCCTGACCTCCGGGGCTCAGGTCGTCGTCGTTGAACAAAACGACGAGGCTGCAGCGGCGGCACGCGAACGAGTCCTGCGCGACGTCACCGGATCTGTAGAACGTGGCAAAGTCTCGGGGACTACCGCTGAATACGAAGCCAAACTCACTGTGACCACCGATCAGGCGGCCTTCGCCGAGACTGGTTTGGTCATTGAGGCAGTCCCGGAAGATTTCGACCTGAAGGTCGCTTCGTTGCAGTCGGTTGAGCGCCACCTGGCCGACGACGCTTACCTGGCCACGAACACCTCGTCGATGTCCGTTGACGGCCTGGCCGAACAACTGAAGCGTCCGCAAAACTTTTGCGGACTCCACTTCTTCAACCCGGTCCCAGCCTCTAAACTCGTCGAAGTAGTCATTGGCAACCAAACCTCTGATGAGCTCAAGGCCCTGACCGCACAGTGGACCGAAGCCATTGGCAAAACCCCGGTTACCGTCAACGATGCCCCAGGTTTCGCCTCCTCACGTCTTGGCCTAGCCCTCGGCCTGGAAGCCATCCGCATGGTCGAAGAAGGTGTTGCCTCGGCCGAAGATATCGACAACGCGATGGTTCTGGGCTACAAACACCCGATCGGCCCGCTGGCACTCACCGACATCGTCGGTATTGACGTACGCCTCAACATTGCCGAGTACTTGGAGACAAAACTGGGTGCACGGTTTAGCCCACCGCAACTGATGCGCGACATGGTTGCCAGGGGAGACCTCGGACGGAAATCCGGTAAAGGGTTCTACGACTACAACGACTAGCTCAGCCGCCGGCACACAATGCAGCGAGGTCCCTGGTGCACCAACTTCCATTCCGTAGTATTTTCGTGCGCTTTCTCGAACGCGTAGCGGCTCATCCCTCAAAACCTGTTTTTGAGCTCGCAGACGGTTCGAAAATCACCTACGGGGCAGCTGCTGAAAACCACCCAGCGCATGGCCGCCGCGTTGCACACGGCAGGGGTGGCCAGGGGCGATCGAGTCGCCGCCCAGGTCGAAAAATCACCGCAGGCCATCGCCACCTACTTGGCAACACTGCAGGTGGGCGGCATGTATCTGCCGTTGAACACCGCCTATACTGATACTGAACTGCAGTACTTCATTGATGACGCCGAACCTACAGTCATGATTGTGGATCCGGCACGTCAGGCGCAAACCGAGGCACTGGCTCCCGAGGTGGTGCTTCTGACCTTGGGCCGGGATGGGCAAGGCTCACTGCTAAAATCCGGTGCGCGACGCACCGCTGTTGAACCAATGTGGGGCTCTGATGAAGCCGCGATTTTGTACACCTCGGGCACTACCGGCCGTTCCAAGGGTGCGGTATTGACCCACAAGAATCTCACCAGCAACTGTTTGGCGTTGCTAGGGGCGTGGGAATTTACCGGCGATGACCGGCTTATTCATGCACTCCCGGTCTTCCATATCCACGGCCTCTTCGTCGCCGTGAACATGACGCTGGTTGCCGGTGCGACCATGCTGTGGATGGATGCCTTTGAACCAGAACGGGTTATCGACCATTTTGCCACGGCAACCGTACTGATGGGTGTGCCAACGTTCTTCACCCGACTGTTGACATCACCCAATCTGACCCACGAAGTCGCCTCAACTATGCGCGTCTTCGTCTCGGGTTCTGCACCGCTGCTGGCCGCGGATCATGCCGCGTTCACCCAGCGCACCGGGCACCACATCCTGGAACGCTACGGCATGACCGAAACGGGGATGAACACCACCAACCCCTATCGCGGTCAGCGCCGTGCCGGCAGTGTGGGCTTCCCACTGGCCGGCGTCGAAGTTATTGTCGCTGAACCCGAGTCCGATGCAGAACTTCCGGCCGGCGAGATCGGTTCCATTGAAGTACGCGGTCCCAACGTATTTGACCGGTACTGGCGCAACCCGGAGAAAACGCAGCAAGAAATTCGTGACTCCGGGTTCTTCATTACCGGGGATCAGGGCTATTTCGACGACGGCTACCTGCACATCTCTGGGCGCGCCAAAGACATGATCATCTCGGGTGGTTACAACGTGTACCCCAAAGAAATCGAACAGCTGCTCGACGAACATCCCACCGTCAAAGAGTCTGCCGTCATTGGGGTGGCACACGCGGATCTGGGCGAGGCGGTCGTCGCCGTCGTCGTCCTGAACGACGGACGGCAGCTTGATCCCCCTGCGCTGGAAACTTCCACCGGCGATGAGCTAGCGCGCTTCAAACAACCCAGGGCGTATCGCGCTGTGGATGAGCTGCCGCGCAATGTGATGGGCAAAGTCCAAAAGGCGCAGCTGCGAGACCAGTTCTCCGATCTGTTCGGAGCCTAGACGCCAAGTTCTTCGTCTTGTATATCGTTCAGTCAACCTCTCACCGAGTCCTGGAGTACTGTAGGGGCTTGCTGTTGTCAATAGGTTCGATGAACTGTTTGCTCAAGTATTCAACTATTATCGTCTAAAATATCAGATAATAATAGTCTTTCCGGGTTATATTCTTGTGTCTGATCACGTATAATAGTCGTATGGCGGTTTCAGTATCTGGTGCAGCAAGGATGGCGGAGGTTCGCGCCATGCTGGACATGTTGGATCCGGCTGATACCGAAGCCCAGTTGATTGATCGGATTCGTCGTGTCAAGGATGTTATGGCCGCGATGACGGCCGTGCAGGCTGAAGACGCCGCTGAACTAGAAGCCTTGCGCCATGAGAACGAAAAGGCCCGCGGTGTACCCAAGGCCCGACGTGGTAATGGGTTGGCTGCTGAACTTGGGTTAGCCCGTGGTCAGTCTCCAGCGCGTGGGACGAAATATCTCACCCTGGCTCGGATGTTGGAAGATGACATGCCACATACCAAGAATGCCCTGGCGTTGGGACAGATTAATGAAGAACGTGCCCAGGCAGTCGTCAATGAGGTCTCGTGGCTGGCACCCGAACACCGTTCCGAAGTTGACGAGCTCATGGCTGGCAAATTCGAAGGACTCGGACCACGCAAACTGGCCGGGAAAGTCCGTGCCCATGCCGAACGGTTAGATCGACAGGGCGCGGTAGCGCGCAATGAGATTGCACACTCGGAACGCCGCGTCACGGTGCGTCCAGCGGCCTATGGCATGGCGTATGTAACGGCGTTGGTCTCAACACAGCAGGCGGTCGGTATCTTGGCGACCTTAACTCGGGATGCCAACAGCGTGATCAATTCCGGGGAGACTGCCGACCCGACAGACCCTACCGGTCAACCCCGCACTCACGGTCAGGTCATGGCAGACCTGTTCGTGCAACGTGTCAATGGCCAAACCGCTCCGCAAGCGGTACCTGCTGAAGTCCAAGTCGTCATGACCGACGATACCCTGTTTGGTGACGGTGACACCCCTGCCTGGATCACCGGCCACGGGCCCATTCCTGCTGAGCTTGCCAAACGATGGATCGCCAACCCGCAAGCAGACATGAGCCTCCGCCGGATCTTTACCCGGCCCAAAGATCACCAATTGGTGGCCACGGAGTCACGGTCCCGCAGCTTCCCAGCAAACTTACGACGGATGGTGGTCCTGCGCGACGACGTCTGTAGGACGCCATTTTGTGATGCGCCCATCAAAGAGATTGACCACGTGGTACCAGTCCGCGAGGGCGGTCCCACGAGTTGGGAAAACGCTTCCGGGCTCTGCGCTGCCTGTAATAAAATTA
>NZ_JAKDKW010000082.1 GCF_030453185.1 Yaniella sp.
ATCCGCGCGTCGCGAAGGCAGCGATGCGAACTAAAGACTCCCGAGATGAGCCTCTCGCAATCCTTACCCGCGGTGAACGCATTGTGGCCGAACTCGTCGCCCGTGGGCTAACGAACACCGAGATCGCAGAGACTCTTGTTCTCGCCGAAGGAACCGTCAAGAACCATGTTTCGGCACTCCTGCGGAAACTCGATGCGAGGGACCGCACGGCCTTGGCCCTCACGTTGTACAAAGCCATAGGTGACTAACCCAAAGGCTACAAATACGCAGAGCATCGCTTCCCAGAACACGAGAACAGTGCAGCAGGATACTCGATAAAGGAGATACTCCAGAACACAGGCACTCCACGCCGAGACAGGCCTGTAGGGGATCGCTAGGTGGCTGGTGGTCTGCCCCAGTTACGGCGTTTGGTCAGGTGCCACGAACCGCATGAGGGGCATTCGTAAATCCGCAGTGGCCCTGCACGTCGTGACCGTTTCAGTGCCACGTGCACTGCGTCATCGTAGTGCTCGTATTCGCGTTTACCCGTTTCGGAGCACAGCACGCGCTCGACCGCCGACTTCTTCGGCTTTCTCCGGTGGCGCTTCGTCACACTATGATTCTAAGCTTCAGGCATGACCGACTTCAGGGGTTATTGAGGACGGTGGCACCGACTAGCAGCCTTGGGTGTCCCTGTCTGGATCTCTACGCAGCCAAGGCAAATCCGGTAGACTGAGGGCGCACGTAACACGTATCCCCCTTGGGCTTCTTCGGCTCATCAAACACCGTGAGCGGGGCGCGTGACGCCAAGCCAATAATCACCCCGACGGCGGACTTCTGACCGCGCGACATTTTCTTGATCGGAGTCTTGAGCGGCACTCGAAAGTCTTCAATCAAGCGTTGCTCAAACTCAGCATCCCAATTCTCGAATGCATCTCGAGCCGCCGCGAACGCATGTTTCGCCAGGGCATCTTCTGGGTAGCGCTGATCTTCGCGAACGAAGCAGATATCGGGCAGAATCTGTTCGTTTTCATGCGGCGTCTGACCAAACACGCGGATATCACCTTCGGAAGGCCAATCCTGCGCCGTCATGACCGACATCATGGTGGTCTTGCCCGCACCATTGCGGCCGAGCAAACCGTGAATCTTATCTTTTTCAAAAGTGAGGGTGACGTTATCCAGGGCAATGGTGTCTTTGAATCGGCGGGTGACGCCGTGTGCTTCAATTGCCCTGACACGTTGTGCGGTATCCGGGGTAGTCATGGTTTCTCCTCGTTAGGAAGCATCGCGGTTTCGAAGCATCGACAGAACCGCTTCGGTATCGAGTCCAATTGCCCTTGCTTCTGCCAGCAGGGGATCAAGGTAGTGTTGTGCAAACTGTTCAACGCGCTCCTCGCGCACGATTTGTTGCGCTCCGGGCGCTACAAACGTTCCCAGGCCACGTCGTTTCACCAAAATGCCTCGATCTACTAATAAGTTGAGGCCTTTGCCGGCGGTTGCAGGGTTGACGCGGTAGAAGGCTGAGAGTGCATTTGTTGATGGTGCTTGGTCCTCCTCAGCCAACGAACCGTCGAGTATCGACGCCTCGATCTTCTCTGCGATCTGTTGAAACAGTGGACGACCATCATCCATAGAACTCACCTTCCACAATTGTGAAATAGCTTCGCGGGTACATTACCTCGCTGGTTCATTAGTGCACTAACTAACCAACAGACTGGCAAGTGCATGCAGCAAAAACGTCAGCACCGAATGTCGGCATTTGCGCCCTGGAGGCCCATTAACTCAGGTCGTGCTTCAATACCGCCGGCTCATGAGCTGCGATCGCAGCGGTCTCGATCTGGAATGTTGAGTGGTGAATAGCCACGTCAAAGTGCTCGGCGACGCACTGCTGAACCGCCTGGAGCTGTTGCGCCACATGCCCTGAGGTGAAGCACTCATCCTTGACGACGATGTGCGCAGTCAACACGGGCAGCCCCGTAGCCACGGTGGACGCGTGAATGTCATGCACATCAATCACGTGCTCGAGCTCCATAATGTGGCGGCGAACTTCATCGAGATCGAGCCCCTTCGGCGTAAATTCCATGAGCACGCTTAGTGTTTCGCGCATCAGCACATAGGCGCGCGGCACAATCAGCGCCACGATAAACAAGCTGGCAATCGCATCCGCTTGCAGGAATCCGGTGGTGGCAATCACGATCGCCGCCACGATCACCCCGAGCGAGCCAAGCGCGTCATTGAGCACTTCGAGGAATGCTGCGCGCATGTTGAAGTTCGCACCCCGACTTGAAGCCAGTACAGTCAGTGCAAGAATATTCGCGGCCAATCCGAGCACACCGAAAACCAACAGTTCCATCGGCGGGACTTCCGGCGGCTCCACGAGACGGCGGACCCCTTCAATGGCCGCATATACGCCAATGGCAAGCAATAGCGTGGCCTGCCCGAGTGCTGCAACAACCTCGATCCGCCGAAAACCCCACGTCCGCTTCGTCGTCGGCGGCTTCAGCATCAACGTCGCCGCGATGAGCGCCACGAGCAAGCCCGACGCATCGGTGATGGCGTGGACGGTGTCGGTCAGCAACGACAAACTGCCGGTGATAATGGTTCCGACCAATTGCACGACAACAATGACCGCGGTAATGCCAAACGCAATCCACAGTTTTTTGCGATGATCTCCCGATTGACCGGCTTCTTCGACGGAAGGACCGTGATGATGTCCCGCACCCATTAGCTACCCCCTGTCCACGATTGCTCGCCCGAGCGTAAATGCCTGCACAATTGCGCCGCATTTCCGGTTGCTTCCAACATTTTCTCTGCAGCGGCGACCAAGATTCTCAGCAGCGCGGGCTCGGCGAGTGAATACCAAGTGGCTCGACCTTCGGGGCGGGCGTTGATGAGCCCGCATTCCACCAGAAAGCTCAGATGCTTACTGATTGTTGACTGCGCTAACCCCATATGCTCGACCAGGTCGCGAACCCGATGCTCCCCCGACGCTAAATGCTGCACCACGGCAAGCCGCGTTGGATCAGCCAGTGCCTGAAAAAGGTGAGCGTAGGACCGGGTTGCAAGCTCGTCTAGGGAACTACTCGAATTGAACGTCATACAACGATGATATGCCCGTGCGGCGATACAGTCAACGCCCGCTCGTTCGGCGCCGGGATCACGGGCACCTTCACCCGCGATTGAGCCGGACGCCCCAAGAGTCTTGCCTTGTGAAGTCCATCACGCACTGTTACCGTAAGCCTGTATAGAAAATGCACGTACTGTTCAGCGCGTAAGTAAGGAGACCAATGGAAGAGCCTCGCACCACATTGTGCGGCATTCGCGTCATCACCATCGCGCCGAACCTTCCGGGCCCCCTGGCCGCACGGCGCTTACTGCGCATGGGGGCGACCGTCATCAAGGTTGAGGCCCCCGGCGGAGACCCTACTGGCGCATTCCCAGAGTGGTACGCAGCACTCAACGAAGGCCAGCACATCGTGACCTTGAACCTCAAAGACGACGCGGGCCGGGACAAATTCTTGAGTCTGCTGTCAGAGGCAGACGTGCTGCTTTCCTCAATGCGCCCATCCGCAGCATCCCGCCTCGGGCTCTATGACATGGTTGAACAAGCCGGTATTTCCCACGTGGAAATCGTTGGCGATACGGAACACCCCGACGATCCGGGCCATGATCTCACGTATCAGGCGCAGGCCGGCGTCCTGCAAGGGCCTGCCGTGCCCCGAGTCCCCTGGGCGGATGTTGTGGGCGGCGAGCGCGCAGCCACCGCCGCACTCGAAATGCTCTTGGAACGAAAACTCGGGCCAACGGCAGACACGCCAGCTCTCCACCGCAGGATCGGTCTGAAGCAAGGGGTCGACGAAGCAGCAGAACCGTTTTTGATCGGCGGCACAGCCCCCGGACAACCCCTATCTGGTAGTGCGCCCCAATACGGCGTATACCAAACGCAAGACGGTTGGATCGCCCTGGCCGCCGTTGAACCGCATTTTCATGCCGCACTGACGGCCCTGCTTGGCGACGATCGCGCGACGCTTGAGCAACAGTTTGAGCGCCGCACCACCGCGCAGTGGAGCAGCCTCGCGAAAGAACACGACCTGCCCCTCGTTGCAGTTAACCGCCCCACCACCGGTCACTAATTCTTCAGCAGTTTGTGCGGGTTGTGCCAAAGAACCTTGCGCATCCAATCGTCGCCCAACCCCCAGTTATGCAGCACCTCAAGCTGGTGGCTATAGCTGTGCGGGATGGTAGGGAAATCGGTACCCAGCACAATCTTGTCGCTCAGCTGGCTCATGGTCTCCAGATACCCTTCCGGCAGTGGCGCAACCTGCTCCATGTAGTCGGTGCCGACCATCGTGGTATCCAGGTATACATTCGGTGCACGACGGGCCAGTTCAGCGAACTGCTCGTATTCCGGTAGGCCCGCGTGAGCAACCACCAATACCAGCTCGGGATATTTTTCGGCCAGTTCAAAGATCGGGCCCGGCCCGGTGAATTCCCCTTCGTGTGGTCCGTTGCCACAGTGAATCACCACCGGCACTCCGGCCGATGCGACGAGCTGCCACGACGAGGCCAGCATGGGATCCATGGCCGAGAATGCGCCGACTTGAATGTGGATCTTGAAGATCTGCGCGCCGTCTTCCAGTACCTGCCCGACCATGTCTTCAACACCGGGTTCTGGGAAGAAGGTAGCCGAATGAATCGCGTCGTCGTACTGAGCGGCAAACGTCTTGGAGTAGTCGTTGAGCCAGGCGGCCATACCGGGGCGGTGCGCATAATTCAGGGTACTGAATGCAGTAACACCAATCTCGCGCAGAATCGCCACGCGCTGCTCATCCGAGTACCGATAGTTGATCGGCCAGGCGGGTTCACCCATCTCAGGTAGGCGGTCGAAGAAACCCCACACCTTCTGCTGCACGTTGTCCGGCATGAAATGCACATGCAGGTCGATCATGCCCTCTAATCCAAGTCCATCAAGGTAGGCACGAATCTCGTCGTCGGTTTGCGGCGGTGCAAGTTGGCTCAAACTGGGCTCCTCAAGGCGGTCGCTGGTATCTGACGACAGTCTAGTAATGTGAAGCACACATTGCCCGAATCAGGCCATTGATGACCCAGGCCTGAGAACGTCACTTGAAAGGTCGCTGACCATGCCACATATTGCCATCACCCTCTACCCCGGCCGCGATGACGCCACCAAACGCGATATTGCCGAGAAAATGCAGCAGCAGTACGTCGAAACGTTTGGCACCGATGCTGAGGCGGTGTCGGTGTCGATCGTTGAGGCCCCCGCCGAGGAATTTACTGAGACAATCCAAGAGCGCTACCGGGCAGAGGATCTGTACATTTCTTCGCGAGCTATCCCGACATACGAGTAGCTTCGACGTCGCTGAAGTGGTGTCGATAGGCTGTCGGCGTGGTCCCATATGCCGTCACGAAGTTTTGTCGGAAGGTCACCGGGCTGGCGAAACCGCAGGCTTGGGCGACTTCGCGGATAGGTAGCTCGGTGGTTTCTAGGAGCCGCCGGGCCTCATCGAGCTTGCGAGCAAGAATCCATTTTGCCGGGCTCACCCCGGCGTACTCCCTGAACCGTCGGGAAAAGTTGCGCGGACTCATCTGTACTCGTGCTGCGAGCGCTTCGATCGTCAACGGTTCTTCCAGGTGGTGCAACGCCCAATCCATTGCAGCCCCGATCGGGCCTTCAGCTGCTGTGCCATCATCCAGTGGGCGCTCAATGTACTGTGCTTGACCGCCGTCGCGATGTGGCGCGATGACGAGGCGCCGGGCCACCGCAGTCGCCACTTCGGCTCCCAAACTGGTGCGCACCAGGTGCAAGCAAGCATCTAATGCTGAGGCGGTTCCGGCCGAGGTCAGCACGTCACCGTGATCGATATAGAGAGCCGCCGGACGCACCTGAACATTGGGCGCTTGGCTGGCCAAGGCATCAGACTTCAGCCAGTGTGTGACCGCCGTCCGGCCGTCCAAGAGGCCGCTGTGTGCCACCGGAAATGTGCCCAGGCACAGTCCTGCAATAGTGGCGCCGCGACCGTGGGCTGCGGCGACCATATCAACCAGTGGTTGTTCGGCTGGTGGAAGGTCAGTGGGCCACGACGGAAAGATCAGTAAATCGGCTTCGTCGGCGACTTCCGGGCCTGAGATGTCGGCGATAAGTAGCCCCTCGGCAGTACGCACCGGCTGCCCGTCGTCACTAAACACCGCGGTTTCCCACTCTGCCAGCCCCGACCGGGTGACTTCACCGAACACAGCCAACGGCGTGGACAGGTGGAACATCGTCATTCCATCGAACGCATGGATAGCAATACGCACGTTTGTCCTAAATTCATCGAAAGTGGTCATTTCTGCCACTCACGGTAGCATGGCGAGCTGGACCAGAATCAAGAGTGCAAAGAAAAGCCAATGCTTGAAGGTAACTGAAGGAGCATATTTATGTCGGCCCCAAATCGTGCACTTGTCGTCACCGACGTCCAGAATGAGTACTTTGATGGTCCATTAGAAATCCAGTACCCGCCACGCGATAAGTCACTGGTCAATATCGTGCAGGCCATCGACGCCGCAGAACAAGCAGGCATCCCGGTAGTCATCGTGCAACACGAGCTACCTGAGGGCGCACCAATTTTCGCAACTGGATCCATCGGCTGGGCACTTCACCCGGACATCGAAGCCAAGGTGAAACCAGAATTCAAGCGCATCAGCAAGCAGTACGCCAGCGTGTTTGATGGCACTGATTTCGCCGCATGGGTCAAGGAAAACAACATCGATACCATCACGCTGACCGGTTACATGACCAACAACTGTGTACTGGGTACTGCCGAAGGCGCTGAGCCACACGGTGTGCAGGCCGAAGTGCTTTCGGATGCCACCGGGGCCATTCACGTTACTAACGACGCCGGCGAGGTGTCTGCGAAGCAGGTGCACGAAACCATCATGACCATCCTGAATTCCAACTTCGCTGCGGTGACGACCACCGAAGCATGGGCCTCGGCTGTCAAAGACGGCGTCGAGCCACCGATGAGCAACCTCGTCGAGTCTGCCCTACAAGGCCAGGAATCGCAGAACTATCCTCAGCCCAATAACAGCGACGGCACCCCATCATAATTGGAGTCTAAGAACGTCCCAGATTCCCCAAACAATCAACCGATCAGGTTGTGTTCAACGGACAGGTTTGAAATACTGAATATAGTGAATACATATATTCAGGAGGGCTCAGATGCCTACGACTATTAGATTGAAGGATGGTCTAGAGGACCGAATCAAGAAGCTCGCTGAGCAGACCGGCCGACCACAAAGCTTCTATATTAATCAGATGATTGAACGCCAAATCGATCAGATCGAATGGGAATATTCGATTCTCAATGACGTCGAAGCTCATCGGGCTGGCCATTTGAATACCGTCTCTCACGAGGATATGAAGGCAGAACTTGGCTTGGACGATTGAGTATTCCCCGAAAGTCATCAAAGCCTTCAAGAAGGATGTAGACCGGCAAATCGTCCGCCGGATAGTAGCAAAACTCGAAGAAGCCGCTCAACTCGATGATCCGACCGCCACCGCGAAACCGCTTACGAATAATCTCAAAGGCTTATGGTCGTATCGGGTTGCCGGCGGATACCGCGTGATCGCAGATATCCAGCCAGGCCGCCTAGTGATCTTCGCCGTCGATGCTGGTCCACGAAAGAACGTTTACGACTAGATCTGGGGAAGAAGTAAGTCGCAGACGGTCGCAAAACGGTATCCAGTTATCCGTAGCAAGGCGCGAAGCTAAACCCAATTTGAACTCATAGACGCCCGGGTTGACCAAGGTCGCAATGGCTTTGACGTTTTTTGTGCGTGTTGAGAGTTATCTTATTCCATTGACTGGCTACCGTTCGAACGGGTCGGAAGGCTGTGTTAGCCGTCGATCAGCATGCGACCCACGATGACGCGCATGATCTCATTGGAACCCTCCAGGATCTGGTGAACTCGCAGATCTCGAACGATTTTTTCGATCCCGTATTCGTGCAGATACCCGTAGCCACCGTGCAGCTGCAGGGCTTTGTTCGCCACTTCGAAGCCAGTATCCGTGGCGACGCGTTTGGCCATCGCACAGAGTTTCACGGTATCCGAAGCACTGTCGTCCAGAGCTCCAGCAGCACGCAGCAAGAACGTCCTGGCGGATTCCAGTTCGGTGTCCATGTCAGCGAGATCGAAGACCAGCGACTGCTGGTTCGTCAATGGTCCACCAAAGGCGGTGCGTTCTTTGAGATAAGAAACGGACTTCTCGAGTGCGGCTTGTCCACCGCCCAATGAGCAGGCACCAATATTGATTCGTCCGCCGTTGAGTCCCTTCATGGCGATCTGGAACCCGTCGCCTTCGTCGCCCAGGCGGTTTGCTACCGGAACGCGCACGTCTTCGAAAATGACCTGACGGGTCGGCTGGGTATTCCACCCCATCTTCTGCTCATTCGGACCAAAGGATAGGCCCGGGGCTTCAGCCGGAACCACCAGCGTTGAAATGCCACGGTTGCCAGTGTCCGCCGTCCGACACATGACGACGTAGTAGTCGGTGGCGCCTGCGCCCGAGATAAATTGTTTGACCCCGTTGAGTACATAGTCATCGCCATCGCGCACCGCCCGCGTGGTCAACGCCGCAGCATCCGAACCCGCACCTGGTTCGGTGAGGCAGTAACTTCCGAGCTTCTGCATTGAGGCCAGTTCTGTCACCCACTGGGCACGTTGCTCGTCGCTGCCGTAGGCATCGATCATCCATACGACCATATTATGAATGGAAATGTACGCGGCGAGCGCCGGGTCAGCTTTGGCGAGCTCTTCGAAAATTAGGACCGCATCTTGGCGGGTGAGGCCAGCGCCGTCGTAGTCTTCCGAGACGTAGATACCACCAAGCCCCATTTCTCCGGCTTCGGCGAGCACGTCTACGGGGAAGTGTTTTTCCGCATCCCACTGCAGCGCATTGGGCGCGATACGGTCGGTCGCGAAATCGCGCACAACCTCTAATAGTGACTCTTGTTCTTCGGTCAGTCCGACCATCACGGGATCCTCTCTCAACATGCCGAGCCGCGCGGCACAAACGCTGACGCAATATCTACTGGTCGACTGTATAGCAACGACTGGTCAGTTGTACAGTAAAATTCGGACGCGGTCTTCCTGGCTACTTGGCTTGCACCGTCACGAGTTCATCCCAGTGGGTGGTGTAGCGCGGGGACATCAACTCGCGTCGCATCTGCCAGGACGGGCCTTGCCTCAAGCCGCCAGCGCCCAGGCCGATGGCCCCACTACCGTGTTCGGTTCGAACTTGTTCGAGCAGTGTACCAACGTGTTTGGACTCATGCGGTGATACCGGCCTTGGCGTACCGGACCCCGGGAGTGATCTTTGGCAGGAGGCTCTTGGCGGCTTTGGTCAACACGACGGGATCCGCACTGTGAACGGGCATTGCAACTGTGGCTGACGGCTGGTGCGATTGCTCGGCATTGAAATTGCTGGTCATCGCCCATGCGGTGATCACCTTGGCTTCAGCATTATTGCGGTGCAATCGGGAGGCCGCGCGTTGGGCATACATCGCTACGACTTGCTCCATCTGCTCGCGGTCGGTGATGGGTTCCGAAAAACTGCGGGAAAAGATCAGCTGGTCTTTCATCTCGCGTTCCTCGGCCGCCGGAATACACGAGGTGCCTCGCAGTTCCAGCAGGGTGCGCATCTGAACGATCGAAAACTTGTCCCTGATGCGCAGCTCATCGGTGTCACGGAAGTCTTTGATGGAGACAATGCCCATGCCATTGAGTCGCTTGGCCACGCGGTGGCCAATCCCCCACACCTCGCCGACCGGTAAATCTTCCAACAGCTGCTCCGTCGTCGCCGCCGGCACCCGATCCCACACGCACACTCCTGCGAGCTGGGGAATCTTCTTGGCCGCCTGGTTCGCCAGTTTGGCAAGCGTCTTCGTCTTGGCGATACCCACACAAACCGGCAGTCCGACAAGCCGTAAAATCTCGAGCTTGATCTGTTCACCGGCAGCATGCACCTCGTCGAGCGTACCGCGCAGCCCCAAGAATGCTTCGTCAATGGAGTAGACCTCGGTCCA
>NZ_JAKDKW010000083.1 GCF_030453185.1 Yaniella sp.
TCGTCGTGAATATCACCCGCTCGGTCCCGTATGCTATCTTGATGGTCGCACTCATCCCGTTCACCCAGTGGCTCGTCAACACCTCAATCGGCCCGATCGCCGCGACCGTCTCGCTGACCATTGCCACGGCACCGTTCTTTGCGCGCCTGGTCGAGACCTCCCTGCGTGAAGTGCCAACCGGCACCGTCGACGCCGCTGAAGTCATGGGACTCTCCAATGGTCAGATTGTGACGAAAGTTTTCCTTCCGGAGGCACTTCCAGGGCTCATTGCTGCAACCACCAACACCATTGTGGTACTCATAGGGTATTCGGCAATGGCCGGGCTCATCGGCGGTGGCGGTCTTGGTCGACTGGCCTATAACTATGGGTACCAGCGCTTTGATTCACAGATCATGATCGTCACCATCGTCGTCATTGTTATCGGCGTCCAACTCATTCAGTGGATCGGCGATAAAATTGTGGCGGCCGTAGACCACCGCTAATTTCCATCACCAGCACCCGGGCATACGCCCCACACACCTCAGGAGCACAACATGTTCAACTCATCACGCACCTCGCGCCGTTTGGCATTGACTAGCCTGGCCGCCGCTTCCGCACTCGTCCTTGCCGCTTGTGGTGGTTCCGACGATACCGCCGAGGGCCCAACCGCCGGCGAAGATGGCACCACCACCCTGACCGTTGGTGCGACACCGGTCCCCCACGGCCAGATCCTAGAATTTGTATCCGAAGAACTTGGCGAAGAAGCCAACTTGGAGATCGAGGTCGTTGAGTTCGACGACTTCCAGCTGCCAAACCGTCAAATGGACGAAGGCAACCTCGATGCCAACTACTTCCAGCACGTACCATTTTTAGAACAGCAGGTTGAAGATCACGGCTACGAGATCTCCCACGGCGAGGGCGTGCACATCGAACCGTATGCCATGTTCTCCAGTCAACATGACAACGCAGAGAGCATCTCCGAAGGCGCCACCATTGGCATCACTTCCGATGCTGGCAACCAGCCCCGTGCCCTGATGCTGCTCGAAGAAGCCGGGCTCCTCGAAGATATTGACGGCGAATCCGCTGCGTTGACCCTCACCGAAGAACAGAATCCCATGAACCTGGAGTTCGAAGAGAATCCACCGGAGATTCTGGCCCAAGTGGTAGATGACGCTTCGATCGATGCGGCGATCATCAACGGAAACTACTTCTTGGAAGCCGGACTCGACGTCAGCGACGCGATCGTTGTGGAAGATGCCGACGACTCCCCCTACGCCAACATCCTGGCGTGGAACTCTTCCAACGACGACAACGAAGCGATCCAACAGCTCGATGAATTGCTGCACTCCGACGAGGTAGCCGAGTACATCGAAGAAACTTGGCCAGAAGGTGAAATCATCCCGGCCGGAACAACCGACCAAGAGTAATCTCAGACGCTCATAGAACGTTGAATTCCCACGCGATGCACAACGAGAGCAGGAATGCCTGACCATGGACGCAGAGAGCACACCGGATACGTCGAAAGCACTCACTGACTCCGATATGATCGCGTTTGCAAAACGGTCACGGCACGACTTCTCCCGATTCATGATGGAGTATCAGTTTGCAGTAGACGAGGTTCTTACGAAAGTCTCGATCCTGCGACGAGAATTCCTGCACATGCGACGATATAATCCGATCGAGCACGTGACCTCACGGGTCAAGCCACCCGGGAGCATCTTGGACAAAGTCGCCCGCCGTGGGCTTGACCCGTCGCTGCCCTCGATCCGAGAAAATATCACGGATATCGCTGGTATTCGCATAACCTGTAGTTTCATCGCCGATACCTATAAGGTCCTGGAAGCACTGACTTCGCAAAATGATGTTGAAGTTCTTGAGGTCAAGGATTACATCGCCCGTCCCAAGCCCAACGGGTACAAGAGTCTGCACGCGATCATCGAAATTCCTGTGTTCCTGTCCACCGGAGCGGTGCCGGTGATTGTCGAAGTTCAAATCCGGACGATCGCCATGGACTTCTGGGCGAGCCTCGAGCACAAAATCTTCTACAAATACGACGGTGCAGTGCCCACCCACCTTGTGGCCGATCTGGCCAGCGCCGCCGAGGCCGCAGAACAACTCGACCAACGGATGGAACAGTTACATGCCGAAGTGCACGGGGCGCCCGAGGCCATCGATGCAGAACCCGAAGAAATCGACGAGGCACTCATAGAGCGTCTATGGGAACTTTCCCAACGGTTCTCTGAGACCCCCAGCGACGAATCTGAGTAGCTGCTGTTCCTCTCGATGCCCCGAGTACCTAGAGTTGCTACATGGGACACAATCATCTCAAAAGCGTCAGCATCGGTATCGCGGCCGGAGCAGCAACGGCTGCCAGCATCATGGTCGGACGCAAAGTGCTGACCACAGCCAAAATGAGCCAAGGTCACCCGCTGAAACACCGATTGTTGGACATCAGCTCGAATCTGTTGCAACCGAAGTACCCGCTCGATGCGATGAGCACTTATCTCAACGGTTTTCATTTCTATGCCGATGACATGGGCCGCCAAGTCGAGGCCACGCACTTCTGCATCCTTTTGAGGCACGACCTGCATCAGTGCGTGATCTTCGACAGCAATGCGCCCGATGCACGGTTGATCGGGATCGAATACATCATTAGCGAACAACGTTTCCAAAGTCTTCCGGAAGAGGAGGAACACCTTTGGCATAGTCACCACTACGAGGTGAAGTCGGGCGCCCTCGTTGCACCCGGTGTACCGGAACTCGCCGAACATGCCTATTTCGAAGACCTCGTCACGACCTATGGCAAAACCTTCCACACATGGCAATACGATCGCGACGACTTCCCCTACGGTATTCCCCAGCTGATGATGGGTTTCACCGCTGACGGGCAACTGCGCGAAGATCTGATTCAGGACCGCGATGACAAACTGGGCATTTCAACGTCGGATAAGCGTGACAACCGAGCAGATATCCCCAATCCTTCCGTCCAACCCGGCGCCAATGCCTGGGAAGGTGGCCAGACTGCACAAACCGATCTACGCCAGATGGAAACACCATGGGAGTTCTACCCGCAGCAATCGAGCGCGCTGGGTTCACGAATTGGACACCGGAATTGAAAAGAATTGGATCCACGGGAAACGTGCACTCCCTCGCTACAACTCACAAGTTGGGACGGTTGATTCTGGCTTCGAGCTCTTCGACACGGCGCTTGAGGTAGTCAATTTCGCGGCGTTGTTCGTCGTCCTGGTCTCCGCGGTTGGACAAAATGGAGCTTTTGCCGAAGATCATTACCAAACCCCACATAATGACGGCGACGATAGCGATCCAAGCAAACCAAGGAATCTGTTCCATGATCTATTCCTCCAAGCGTGGTGAAAGTATGAGCTCAGTATAGTTCGCCAGGCCGGGCCGAACCACCCAACTATGGGCAAGAACCTGCACGATGACGTTTAATGGGGACATGACTTTGCATGATTTAGTAGCCCCGTACGAATTTCTTCTGGGCGAGTGGGTAGGCCATGGCCACGGCCACTACCCGACCATTGAAGACTTTCATTACCGCGAATCGCTGACCTTCACCGCCACCGAGGGTAAACCGTTTTTGACCTACGTACAAAAAACAACCAACCACGATGGCGTACCAATGCACACCGAGATTGGTTATTTGCGGCCCCGAGAAGGCGGTCATATTGAGTTTGTCATTGCCCAGCCCACCGGTCAGACCGAGCTTTTAGAGGGCACCGCCACGGTCAATGACGACCAGAGTTTAACCATGGTGCTTGGCTACTCAGTGGTGGCGAACACCAGTACGGCCAAGCACGTGGAGCAGACGATGCGCCACTACGTCTTCAACACGGACCGTAGCGCGGTCTACACCGAATACGATATGGCAGCCGAAGGCGAGCAGATGCAGCAGCACCTCTCCAGCGAACTGCACAAGACCATGCCCTAGGCACGACCTAGAGGTCTTCGAGCATCCAGACTTCGGTTACGTAGTAGGCCGGCTCCTCGTAGGGGTGCGCTGCAATACCGGCTTCGACCACGGCGCGAGCAATATTGCGCGGCGCCAGTACCTCGATTTTGTGTTCGGGCACATCGGCTGGCACACCGGTGGCACCCATTCGTGGTTTGGATCCCTGAAGTGGGGTGAAACGTCCAACCCCGGTAGTCGACCAGGACGCACCAGCGTAATTGCCGAGACGCCCGGCGCCGGCCTCAGCCAGCGCGGCACGGACGTCGTCAGCATTGCCCATTGGTACATAGAAACCTATTTGTACCCATTGTGATTCAGCCATTATTTCAACGATTTTCCGGCAGAGCCTAAGTTCTGGCAGGCCTCAACCACACGAGCAGCCATATTGGCTTCGGCGGCCTTACCCCACGCACGTGGATCGTACTTGGACTTGTCGCCAACATTGCCGTCCAGTTTCAACACACCGTCATAGTTTTCAAACATGTGTGTGGCAACTGGACGGGTGAAGGCGTACTGAGTGTCGGTGTCAACGTTCATCTTGATCACGCCGTAGGACACAGCATCGGCGATGTCCTGTTCCGAAGAACCGGACCCACCGTGGAACACCAGATCGAATGGCCGGTCCTGGCCGATCTCGGCGCCAACGGCGTCCTGAATTTCTTTCAGGAGCCCCGGGCGCAGTTCAACACCGCCTGGCTTGTACACGCCATGCACATTACCGAAGGTCAGCGCTGTAATGTAGCGACCGTTCTCCCCGGTGCCCAGGGCTTTGACGGTGGCCAGACCATCTTCGACGGTCGAGTAGAGCTTGTCATCAATTTCAGCCGCGTATCCATCTTCTTCACCACCGACGACGCCGACTTCAATTTCCAGAATCTGCTTATTGAAAGCGGTGCGTTCGAGCAGTTGCTCTGCGATACGCAGGTTCTCTGGCACGGTTTCAGCCGAGCCATCCCACATATGAGATTGGAAGATCGGGTCGCGGCCGGCCTTGACCTCAGCGGCCGAAGCGTCCATGAGTGGGAGCACCCAGTTATCGAGTTTGTCGCGCATGGCGTGGTCGGTATGCAGCGCAATGCGCACGCCGTAATTCTTGGCAACTTCGCGAGCGAATGCCGCGAAAGCCAGCGAACCGGTGACCATGTCTTCAATATTGGAGCCGGAGAAGTATTTTGCCCCACCGTTGGAAATTTGAATAATGCCGTCTGATTCAGCTTCTGCGAAACCGCGCAGTGCGGCGTTCAGGGTCTGTGAACTGGTCACGTTAATCGCAGGGTAGGCGTATCCGCCGGTTTTAGCGGCGTCGATCATTTCGGCGTACTGATCTGGGGTGGCAAATGCCATGAAAGCTCCTTGGATATGAAACTTAGAACTATGGTTAGTCTAGCGAACGGAACCGCCGTGTTGTCGGACCCAGCCGTGCATGGCAATACCAGCGGCACTGCCCGCGTTAATAGAGCGTGTTGATCCGTACTGAGCGATCGATAAGGTGGCTTCGGCAGCCGCCTGAACTTCCTCTGAGAGTCCCGGCCCTTCCTGACCGAACACCATGACGCACGCAGCCGGGAAATCAAAGGTCTCGATCGGTACTGAATCATCGAAAAGATCCACCCCGAGCACCGGCAGCTCCTCGGATGCCGCCCAGGCCACGAAGTCTTCGACCGTCGGATGGTGATGGATGTGCATGTACTTATCGGTCACCATAGCCCCGCGGCGATTCCAGCGACGACGTCCGATGATGTGCACGCCAGCCACGTTGAACGCGTTGGCGGTGCGCACCACGGTGCCGATATTGAAGTCGTGCTGCCAATTTTCAATAGCAATGTGCAGCGGGTGACGACGTGTATCTAAATCAGCAACGATCGCTTCGACGGTCCAGTACCGGTAGTGGTCGGCGACGTTGCGACGGTCACCTTCGGCCAACAGGGTCTGATCCCAATGGTCGCCTTCGGGCCAGTCCCCTTCCCAGGGTCCAACTCCGACTTCGCGCTCTTCCCAACCGGGTTCGCGGTATTCAGTTGTCATTGCTTGTCGTTCAACACCCGAGCGGCACCTGCTGCCGCAGCTGTAGAAACAAGGACGGCTGGCCAGGCACCCAGCTTCTTCGCCAGCGGATGCGACAGTCCAAAAGCACCGACGTAGATAGTAGACAGCAGTGCAGTGGTGCCCGATCCTGACGAACGATGCCACCGTTTGCCGGCCGCAATGCCGCACGCGCCTAGGACGACGCCGGCGAGGGGGCGCTGCTTTGTGGCGCGGCCGGTCAGATAGCCGCCGAGCATACCGGCGACGACCAAGCCCGCTGTTGGTTCAGGTTTCGTTTTGGCCATGAGAGGTCCTTTCGTTGAAAAACTTTGCGAACGGATCGGGAGGCTCGTGGTTAGTCGAGGCCCAGGTCGTTCTTCGAAAACGCGTACAGGTATGGCACACCGGCTTGTTCTGCCACGTGTTCGGCCGCACCGGTATCACGATCCACGATCACGGCCACCGCCTGGATGTCACCGCCGGCGTTGCGGACGCCTTCAACCGCGGTCAAGGCTGAGCCACCGGTGGTGGAAGTGTCTTCGAGAATGACGACTTTGCGGCCATCGACCCCGGGGCCCTCAACCTGGCGTGCTAGGCCGTGGACCTTCTGCGTCTTGCGCACCACGAAAGCATCGATGCCGCGGTCACCGGCGGCATGCATGACGGCGGTCCCAACGGGGTCAGCGCCCATGGTCAGGCCACCAGCTGCTTCAAATTCAATACCGGCCTCGTCTAGGAGGCCCAGCATGACACGGCCCACGAGCGGGGCGGCCTCATGGTGCAGCGTGATACGACGCAAGTCGATGTAATAGTCGGCCTCTTTGCCGGATGAAAGTGTCACTTTGCCGTGGACAACAGCCAGTTGGCGAATAAGTTCGGCCAGGCGTGCACGGTCGGCAGTCAGATCATGGGTCATGACATCTATCCTACGTTGCCCCAAAGCGCGTGCCCTCTTGTTTGCAATCCACAAACGCTAGGACACGCTCAGGTACAGTACTGATGAGAAGTTTTATACGACAGTCACGAAAAGGAATCTTCATGTCGATCAAATCCTTGGGCAAATTCGCCGCCATCGCCGCCGCGGCCGGCCTCACGCTGACCGCATGCGCTGATGACTCTGTCAGCCAGGCTCGTGCCCAGGAAGAAACCTGTGGCCTGATCATGGGCGCTGAGACGAAAGCCAATGAAGGCATCCAGCAAGCAGGTATGGCTATGCAACAAGGTGGTGGCGGCGATGGCCAAGCCACTCAGGCCCTGGAATCAGCTGCCTTAGATATTCGCAACCACTCCTATGATCGTTCTGACAACCAGACCAACCCAGACACCGGCGAAACCATTCCACTGCGCACCGCTCTGCAAGTCCACGCTGCATACCTCAACGAAATGGGCACCAGCGTTGGCGAAGGCATGGAAGCTATGCAGTCCTTTGACCCGGAGTCATTTGCGGCCGAAGGTACCAGCCTGACCGAAGCATTGGAAACCATCAACGGCTACTGTGCTTCCTACGCCCAGCAGCAGATGCAGGGCCAGGGTCAGGGCCAAATGCCACAGCAGCAGATGCCAGAAGGCCTACCTGAAGAAGATGCTCCAGCCCCTGAAGACGAAGCGACCGCACCCGAAGAAGACGAATAATTCGACGCTTGCTCCTGCCCGTCATCGGCGGGTTACTCCTTGTCGGCTGCGGTCATTCCGCAGCCGATGAGGCGTGTGCACAACTTCAGGAATATGAAACAGACGTCGTCGAAGCCGATGAAGACCACGCCAATGAAGTGCTCACAGAGACGTACGCAGAGCTGAACGACTTCGCCGAAGAAACCGAAGGCGAACTCGGCGAGGCACTGGTTGAACTGCAACCCCTATTTCTTCAGCTGGAGGGCCTGACCGGCGCCGACGAAACTGCAGCCGCTGAAGCCCAAAAAGCGGTGTCCGAGTTGTCCGAAGAGGAACTCGAAGCCATCGACGAAGCTGCAGACCACGTGAACGAGGTTTGCGACCTTTCAGTGCTGTTATAGCTAGCCCTACCATCTTCCAATGAAACAGCTGACAGCAGCAATAATGCAGGCAGTGTTGGTAATTCACTAGCCACCGGTGTCTACAGCAGCCACCGAGAGCACGGACAGGCTCGTTACTTCCACAAGCTTTTCGCCACAATCGTAAGTTCTCCACAACACATCCGACACAATATCTTGGCCAGGTAGGCTTGTCATTATGAAATTTGCGACTTGGAATGTGAATTCGTTGCGGGCTCGAGCTGATCGGGTAGAAGACTGGCTGGATGCTACTGACGCCGATGTACTGACCATCCAGGAAACGAAATGCCGAGATGAGAACTTCCCCTGGGGTCTCTTCGAGATGGCTGGCTACCAGGTGGCCCACTTCGGTTTCTCTCAGTGGAACGGTGTGGCCATCGCCTCCCGAGTTGGGTTAGAAGACGTGGAATATGGCTTTGAAGGCCAACCGGAGTTCGGTAAAAACGGGGTCGACCCACAGGTCGAAGCCCGTGCAATTTCTGCCACCGTTGGTACCAAGAAAACCGATGTTGAACCCTTCCGCCTCCATAGTCTCTATGTTCCCAACGGTCGTTCATTAGAAGATGAGCACATGGAGTACAAACTTCGGTTCCTTAACGCTCTGCACTCCCATGTCACCTCAGATTTGACCGATACCACCCGCCTTGCGCTCACCGGCGACTGGAATGTGGCACCCTACGACGAAGATGTCTGGGATATGGAACTCTTCCTCGAAGAGGGCCTCACCCACGTCTCTGAACCAGAGCGTGCAGCATTTCGTGCGTTTGAAGACTCAGGACTCCTCGACGTCGTGCGCCCACGTCACCCAGGCCCGGAAACCTACACGTACTGGGACTATCAACGTCTGCGTTTCCCGAAGAACGAGGGCATGCGAATCGACTTCATCCTCGCCTCCCAGCATCTGGCCAACGATGTGACAGACGCCTGGATCGATCGCGAGGAACGCAAAGGCAAAGGTCCATCCGACCACGTACCGGTGGTAGCTCAGCTGGGCTAGGAAAACTATGAGGCACCTGGCATTTCTGCGTATCTATCAGCCGCTGGAAAAGCTTCCGGCGCGAATCCAGAACCTAGCCCAGGCTGCCACGAAACTTTCACGTGCCGACATCGAGGCCGAAGCCGCCGAACGACTCAATCGTCGGCTTCGGCCCGAATCTGACTCAACTTTTCCCAGCACTTCAGCCCCACCCATTGTCCGGGTCCTTGAAATGACCGACCCATTCGGTCAAGTCCAACAGTTTTTTCACGTCGAATATCTTGCACGCGCCGCGTTCGAATCGACCACAATTCGACGGAAATACTACGATGACAAGCTCTATAAACGCTTAGTGCCACAACAGCAGTTGGATACCTTCGAAAAGATATCCGAACTCCAAGCTGATGCTGGACTCATCAGTCGACCGATCTCCAGCTTCTTCATGGACTTATGGACGGTTCCACTCCAGTGGTTAGCAATGTTTGGCGGCCCTGATGAACCCCACGGCCTCAATACGGTCACCGAAGACATCGTCAACGGGACCACCGTCATCCGACGCATACGGGAAACGAATTCGATCATGTCGCGTTT
>NZ_JAKDKW010000084.1 GCF_030453185.1 Yaniella sp.
CCCACGGCCCCTTGACTGTGACCCAGCTCACCGCATACTGTTGTGCAACATCGTTGCGATGAACGCAACATTCTCAGGAAGGCGGTGCACTATGCCCCACCCAAACTCTCAACAAGAGCTCGGACCCACTCTTTCCGGGCAGGAACGAACGCATCCAACAGGTATTGGCCCAAAAGAACGACGCAAAGTGATCGTTGCGAGTTTTATTGGAAACTTCGTCGAGTGGTTCGACTACGGGGCATACAGTTACCTGGCCGTCGTAATTGCTGTAGTCTTTTTCCCCTCAAATAACCTTACTGACGGTCTTATCTGGACATTTGCGCTATTTGCGGTCTCATTCCTAGCCCGCCCAATCGGCGGCTTCATTTGGGGCCACATCGGCGACCGCGTCGGGCGTCGCACCGCCCTGGCATGGTCTATTTTAATCATGTCGGCGTCCACTGTATGTATTGGCTTGCTTCCGGGAGCGAACCAGATCGGTGTATGGGCGCCAGCACTACTACTGCTCTTCCGCCTCATGCAGGGATTCAGTGCATCGGGCGAATATGCCGGCGCTTCTGCCTACTTGGTCGAATACGCACCGGAAGGGAAGCGAGGCATTTATGCCGCCGTCGTCCCGGGATCAACTGCCGCAGGCCTCCTCTTTGGTTCACTCATGGCAACCGTGCTCACAGCCAACCTGTCAGATGCTGACATGGAATCATGGGGTTGGCGTCTGCCGTTTCTGCTAGCCGCCCCACTGGGATTGATCGGAGTTTACATTCGGCGCAAGCTTGAAGACTCCCCGGTCTTCCAAGAAATGGCCGAGGAAGATGAAGCCATCGAAGCACCCGTATGGGCGCTTTTCCGCGACCACTGGCGTGCGCTACTACGCGCAACAGCCGCTGTACTTCTGAACGCAGTAGGGTTCTACGTCATTTTGACATACATGCCCACCTACCTGTCCCAGACAGTGGGCCTAGAACCGACCTTGGCAAACGTGACAACCACTGTTTCACTAGTGACATATATAGGTTTCATTTTTCTTACAGGACACCTATCGGACAGGTTTGGGCGTCGGAAGATACTCATGAGCGCTTCAATCCTGTTTATCCTGTTTACGGTTCCCGCTTTTATACTTCTGGGCACCGGTAGCATCGTTACTATTCTGCTGGTCCAGATTCTTCTCGGCGCTATGTTGACTCTTAACGATGGAAGTTTAGCCAGCTTCCTGGCAGAAAACTTCCCTACACGGGTGCGCTACACCGGCTTCGCGGTTTCCTTTAACGTTGGAAACGCAGTATTTGGTGGCACAGCCCCAGCGATTGCCACGCTACTGATAGCGACTACGGGCAGCTCAATTGCTCCGGGTTGGTACCTCATGGGCGCAGCCGTGATCGCATTAATCGCAGTAGGCCTCTCTCCAGAGACTAGCGATAAGCCTCTGCAGCACTAAGCGTGGTTCTTCGGGAGGTTGTAAAAACTCAGGGCCCGAAGACGACCTCCGGTAACGATGGAATTTACCATAACAATCGTTGAACCGGAGGTCGTCATGTTCCGCCTAAATGCACCGTTAACAGCTGAGGATCGTCGTTTTGCAATGCTGGTCACTCACCAGGGTCGGACGGTTCGACGGGTCGTGGCACACGGCCTCAGGCGAGCCCTAGGCATAGGACGATCAGAGCCGGCATCGGATTATTGCGTTGCGATTTCGGCGCCGGTGGGGTCCACCGGCCTGCCGATAGAAAACCACGACCCATCCGGCATTAAAGGACGACCCCGTCAAGCTGGTGCACGTGGATATCAATAAATGGGACGCACCCCGGCTGTGGCGGCACCGCAAACTAGGTGCAGCTGGAAGAAAACCAAAAGGGCTAGGGAAAACCAGTAACGCGGCGACTGGTATCTGCACCACGCCGAAGACGACTCTTTACGACTGACATACTCTAGGATCCTGGTAGTTGAGCGCAAACAAACCGCACCCTAGCCCTGGAGCGGACCTACGCTGGAACCTTCTTCAGCGATGAAGAACGCCCCTGCACCTACGCCGCCTGGGTCCGCGAGTATAATTACCACCGACCCCAGACTGGCATCGGTGGAATCACGCCCTCAGAACGTGTTCAGAACCTCATGGGGGATTACAGCAAAGCAGAAGATTTTTATCGCACCACGAAGCCACATAATGAGCTACATCACGCTCCATGGCGTAAGATGCAGACAGGTCCGTCCTGAAAGGAAGTCCCGTGAGTTCACCTCGCAACTCTGTTGTACACAATGTTATTGATGTGCTGCGCTGCTTCTCAACGGACGAGCCTCTTGTCGGCGTCACCGAGATTGCCCAACAGGTCGGCTTGCACAAATCATCTGTTTCTCGACTCCTCGCGACTTTGGAGTCAGAGGGATGGGTCGAGCAGGATCCGTCCACGAGGAAATACCAGCTAGGGCTCGGCCTCATCGCTATCGCCGGTCCGCTCCTGGCCAATCTAAACGTGCGCCAAGTCGCCCACCCCTACCTGCAACAACTGGCCGCAGACTCCAGAGAGACTACTGTCCTTGCTGTATGGGAAGACTCCGCTGCGGTGACGGTAGAACAAATAGTCTCCGACAGGACTGTCAAACACACATCACCGTTGGGATCCCGCTACTACTCAACAGGGTCGGCCACAGTGCAGGTCTTTCTGGCCAACATGGACCCGGATGCAGCCATGGCGCTCATAGGTAGTGGTCACATCCGCCTGCAGGAGGGTTGGACGGTGGCTCAGGCCAGACAACGGTTCGCCGACATTCGCGAGCGCGGTTATGCAACGAATCTTCGTGAGACGTTTGAAGATGAAATTGGGATCGCCGCACCGGTTTATGACCACCGCAGAAAAGTCGTCGCGGCGGTGTTACTCGCAGCGCCCGCGTATCGCATCGACGAGCAAACTGCTCAGCGACTTATCGAACAATGCCTCTCCGCAGCCGCGACCATTTCAACGCGCATGGGCAGACCGGACGCCCCTCAACAACAATCCGACACCTTAGTTCTTGACGGGGCTTGGGACCACCAAGACCGGTGCGACAGCACGATTTAGGACTGCCTGGCTGATGGAACCGAGGAGCAGTCCGGTAAACCCGCCCCGTCCGCGCGTACCTACCACCACGAATGCAGCGGTTTGAGAAGCCTCAGCGAGCACGTCAGAAGGATGTGCATCATAAAATCGCCATTGCACAGGTACGTCCGTCTGGCTGGCAACTTGCACTGTCACAGCTTCCAACTGCGCAGCAACTTCCCGGCGTATATCGGGTATTTCAGCCCGATAAATTGGGGAGACTGGAATCCACAAGCTCCCGCTCAATGGTTCCGCTGCAACCAAAATCAGTTTCAAGTCGTGGTCTTGCGCGTAGCGTGCACCATGCAACGCAGTTTCGACCGGATGAGCATCGACATCAATACCTACGACCACACTGCCACGAAAATCAGTGGCATCCTCGACGCCCTCGGCCGTAATCACGCCGGTCTCGGCCCAGCCGGGACTGTCAGGCATCTTTGCATACTGTGCCTCCGGAAGTTCCTTGACGTCACGCTTCGCCGGCACGACGAGACTAGGGCAGCGCGAATGTGCCGCTACAGACGCCGAGACGCTACCGAGAAACCGGCCAGCAAATCGACTACGGCCACGCTTACCCAAAACGACCAGTGAGGCAACGTCCGATGCTTCGACTAAGACTCCTGCGGCGTCACCCTCTGATGCCACCGTGCTCAACTGCACGCCGCTGCCTTCGGCCCGAGCGGTAAATTCATCCAGGACGTGCTCAGCTTGTTTTCGTGCGATGCCATAGACATCAGCCGGGATGTATTCGTAGCCGGGCTCAGTAAAGGCCGCCACGATCTCCATTTCTTGCTGATGCTGCTGAGCAATTGACAACGCAAAATCAAAGGCTCGTTTACTATTTTCCGACCCGTCAACGCCGACGACGACGTGACCCGGCCTCCCCTGCATGTGTTCCATGTCACCATGATACCAAGGTTCGATTTAACATACTCAAAACAACAAATAAAATCGATCAATCCCGCTAAGTAGTCTATGCTTGTCGATCGTGAATGCTGTAGTTATTGCCGTAGCCGTCATGCTGTTGCTGGCCCTGTTACGAGTCCATGTCGTCATCGCCCTTTTCATCGGCGCACTCGCTGGCGGCCTGATAGCCGGCATGGGTATAGAAGCCACCATGCTCGCGTTCCAGTCCGGCCTTGGGGACGGTGCCAAGATTGCGCTATCGTATGCGCTCCTCGGAGCTTTCGCCATGGCGGTCGCTGCTTCCGGCCTACCCAAAATACTCGCTGACACTCTCATACGAAGGCTGGACGCCGACGCTGAACATGCGTCTGCAAAAGTGGTCAAGGTGACCAGCTACTTGTTGATCGCCGGCATATTGGCTATGTCCATCATGTCTCAGAATATTATCCCGGTACACATCGCATTCATTCCATTGCTCATCCCTCCGCTGCTGACCGTGATGAACCGCCTCCAGTTAGACCGCCGTCTGATCGCTTGTGTACTCACCTTTGGTTTGGTCACCACCTATATGACTTTGCCCGTCGGCTTCGGGAAAATCTTCCTGGAAGACATTTTGTTGAGTAACATCGAACGCGCAGGACTAGATACCGAAGGAATCAACATTGTCCAGGTCATGGGTATCCCGGCCATGGGCATGGTCCTTGGCCTGTTAGTTGCCATCTTCGTGAGCTATCGCAAGCCTCGCCAGTATGAGGACCGTCCAATCATGGGTGGAACGGTAGCTGAGCCCACCCCCACCCGCTACAACTTGATCATGTCCCTGGTGGCCATTGTCGCAACGTTTGCCATTCAACTCATTGTGCAGTTCAGTGGGTCTGAGGCCGATGGACTGCTTTTAGGTTCACTTGTTGGTCTGGGCATTTTCCTCATCTCGGGTGTCGTTGAGTGGAATAAAGCCGATGATGTCTTCACCTCTGGCATGCGTATGATGGCGCTCATCGGTTTTGTCATGATCTCCGCGCAAGGTTTTGCCGCGGTCATCAACGAGTCCAACCACGTCGAGCCGCTCGTGGCTGCAGTTCAGCAGTTCTTTGGATATAACCAAGCCATGGCCGCGCTGGCCATGCTGATAGTTGGGTTGATCGTGACGATGGGCATCGGCTCGTCGTTCTCGACGCTGCCAATCATTGCCGCAATCTATGTGCCACTCTGTGTCTCTCTTGATTTCTCGGCGATGGCCACCATAGCGTTGATTGGGACCGCTGGCGCGCTCGGTGATGCTGGCTCCCCCGCCTCTGACTCCACGCTTGGCTCGACGGCCGGCCTCGCCGCCGATGGTCAGCACGATCACATGCGCGACACCGTAATCCCCACCTTTATTCACTACAACATTCCTCTCACGGGCGCCGGCTGGATCGCCGCTATGGTGCTCTGAACGAAGTACGTGTGTGTTAAGCGGTGGTGACTGTGGGTTGTGGAACTGAGCCAGCCGGTTCTCATGCCAATGCGTAGTCGATGATTCTATTTCTATTTATCGAGTCGTTTATGCACCAAGCCAATGAGGCGAATAACCGGCCCGACGGTGAGCGCAGCGAATGCCGTCCCCTCACGCACTCCTTCTAGATGTCCGAGCAAGAGTAGAGATGTGACAACTGCCATCACCACCAGGGTCCAGTCGAACACCAGCTTGATCGTGCCAAAGGGGATGTTTTGCAGTTTCAGTGTGAGTGCGAAGACCAGCCCGTCACCGGGGATATACGATAACCGTGGTTGTGTTTCCAAATACACCCCGAGTGCAACCAGAACCACTCCGCCGAGGGTCCATGCCCACTGCAATAGGTAGTTGCTCGGTTCAAGCCACGTCGTCAGATACAGACTGAGATCAGTAAACACACCAAAAATGATGCTGACTGGAATTTGTACGAGCTGAAAGAGCGGGAACTTTCTGCCGACCAAGAGTATTTGCAGCACCAGGAAGAGCAAGTTCACGGCCAAAAGATAGAAACCGACGCTCGGTGTTGTGCCCAGGGAAAGCACCGTTGGAAATGATGCGATGGGTGACGTCCCAAGGTTTGCTCGGATAGATACGGCAAGCCCGAAGGACATAATGAAAATTCCCAACAAGAAAACCAGAGTTCTTCTTATCTGACGGATCAATGAATATTCACCGCCTCAGATACCATGTGCTGATGATTTTCTCTTGCCAGATCAGCAGAGCATGGAACACATATCCCGGTAAAGAGTACCCCGAGGCCAAGCAAGCTTCTATTCACCTTTTCTGTTGTATTATCCTTGGCAAGAGTAGCAGTTTGTTTTGCTGGCTGTGCAGGCAACCGACTCGTTCGCAACCTGGCTTGACGTATCCGAGCGTCTTGTCTTGAATCCGGATTTTGACCGGGCTTACTATGGGGACGAGTGACAATTCGCGCACCAGAATTTCCGACAGCTTAGATGGAGCAATTTTTTATGACCAGCTCAACTAAACCTCAGATGACTGATCATCAGACAGTCCCGCATGTTTTCACCCAGTACAACGGCGAGCAGCTAGATCTGACCTTTTCCAACGCTGAATTCGAACGGCGTCTGACTCGGGTTCGCGAACTGTTATCGACTCACAATCTCGATGCTTTCGTACTGACCAGCATGCACAACATCAAGTATTTTTCTGATTTCGTGCCCTCTCCGTTCGGCCGCACATTTGCCGTGGTCATCACGCCAGAAGGTTCGACCACGGTCACCCCATGGGTTGATGGTGGTATGCCATGGCGCACCACCTACGGGGACAACATTGTGTATTCAGACTGGGAAAAGAAGAACTTCTTCCGGGCCATTGATCGTGTGCTTGAACAACAAAGCATCAAACCATCTCGGCTGGGCATTGAATTTGATGGTTTGAAGGTCGAAGAATATCGGTCATTCCAAGGTTGGTTCGAAAACGTTGAACTGGTCGATATGGCCGAGCCAATCATGCGGCAGCGCTTGCTGAAATCTGACGAAGAAGTGTATCTGATCCGTCAAGGTGCACGCATCGCCGATATCGGAGGACGTGCAATCAAGAACGCCATCCGTGAAGGCATCACCGAATATGAGCTCGCCTTTATCGGAACCGAAGCTATCGTTCCAGAGATCGCCAAAGTTTATCCAAGCAAAGAGCTGCGCGAAACATTTTGTTTGGTGCAGTCTGACATCAACACGGACGGCGCCCACAACTGGCCTACCACTCGCCAACTACAAAAAGGCGACCTTCTGTCGGTCAACTGTTTCCCGATGATGTCAGGCCACTACACAGCCATGGAACGCACCATGACCTTAGGTCAGCCGGACCAGGCGACCCTAGATTTGTGGAAGATCAACGTCGAGGCCTACCAGCTTGGGCTTGAGCTCATCAAACCTGGTGCCATCGCCCAAGACATCGCCGCCAAGATCAACCGATTCTTTGAGAAGCAGGACCTCCTGAAATACGCTCCTATCGGATACGGCCACTCCTTCGGCGTCATGAGCCCCTACTATGGTCGTGAAGCCGCCATGGAGTTCCGTGAAGATATCGAGACCGAGCTACAGCCCGGCATGGTCATTTCCATGGAACCTATGCTCACGATCCCGAACAATATGCCGGGCGCTGGGGCGTACCGTGAGCACGACATCCTCTCGATCACCGAAGATGGCGTCGAGAACTTCACTGAATTTGAAGTTGGCCCGGAGCACAACATTATCGGCTAGCACAGCGCGCACGCTAGATAATAAATTGGCGGGGCAGAACATCTTCTGCTCCGCCAGTTTTTATCCATAGTACATTTCGTCGATGACGAGCGCCTTAGAAAATAAAAAAGTCCCGCACAATTGTGCGGGACTTTCAGTGGTAGCTGTGGGCGGATTCGAACCGCCGACCTCACGATTATGAGTCGTGCGCTCTCACCAACTGAGCTACACAGCCACGTCAGATCTTCGACTCTGGATAAAAATAGCCCGCGAAACTCGCAGGCTATTTTTATCAGAGCCCCGACCGGGATTTGAACCCGGGACCTCCATCTTACCAAGATGGCGCTCTACCCCTGAGCTATCGGGGCAACGAGATAAGACTTTACCAACAAATGATCGAAAGGCAAAATCGCTATACTCGTTTATGAGCAACGTCACCCAAGCAGCATTTTAGTACTGTTGTTCTTGACGTTTCTTGGCTTTCGACCAACGTTGCTTCTTCTTTTGACCACGCTCTGGTGAGTCAAATCCTCCGCCGTGAGAGCCTCGCGAAGCGAAGGACGACTGCGGCGCACCGCGATCCAGGCGCAAGTTCAGTTTGCGTCCCGCCACGACAGCGTTCTTGAGTGCACTTTCCTGTTTGCCCGACAGATCCTCTGGCAATTCAACCAGTGAGAAGGTCGGACGAATAGTGATGTCACCGATTTCGGAGATGTCCAAGTTTCCTTCGTTGGCGATTGCTCCAACGATGTTCCCTGGTCCTACCTTGTCTTTGTGGCCAACGGCAATCCAGTAGGTTGCGTGGCCTTCTTTGGTGGCGCGTTTTGGACGGCTGGACCGCTCGGCGCCCTGTTCTTTACGACGACCGCGCAAGTTCAGCGCTGGCAGATCTGGTTCTTTGGCTTCAAGTGGACGACCATCTTGTGCCATGAGGGCCAGCGCTGCAGCAATATCAACGGCTGCCACATCGTGTTCGTCGATGTAGTTGGACACCAGATCCCGGTAGACCGTCAGCTCTTGGTCTTCAGCGTGAGCCGCCATGGTCTGGGTGATGTTCTCCGAGAACGCTGCACGACGGGAAGCGTTGACCTCGTCCAAGGTCGGTAATTGCATTTCTTCGACAGGCTGCTTAGTTGCCTTCTCGATAGAGCGCAGCAGGTACCGCTCGCGTGGCGTCATCAACAAGATAGCGTCACCTTGACGGCCGGCACGACCGGTACGCCCAATACGGTGCACATAAGAAGAGGTGTCGTGTGGGATGTCGTAGTTGACGACGTGGCTGATGCGTTCCACATCGAGCCCACGTGCTGCAACGTCGGTGGCGACCAGAATATCGATGCGACCGTGACGGAGGTCTTCGACCGTCTTTTCACGAATGTTCTGCGGAATATCACCGGAGATGGCAGCTGCGGCGAATCCACGTGCAACCAGCTTGGTGGTCAATTCTTCTGTCATGTTCCGCGTACGAACGAAGGCGATCATGCCGTCGGTCTCTTCGGTTTCCAACAGGCGAGTCATGGCTTCAAGTTTCC